>CAYMQW010000031.1:3018-11440 GCA_964392595.1 uncultured Nitrospiraceae bacterium | reverse complement strand
CCCACGCGTCGTACCAAATGTTCCTCACGCTCCGCCTCTGTTAAGGCAATAAGACGAGTAGTTCTCCATGCCAGGACATATTCGATGAGAAAAAAGATCCACGAAACGACCGGACCAAAATGTCCGTAGAAGACATGACCATGTGGGGTATGAACGACAAGAGGCACTCCAGTGATCCACGCCGCAAGTCGGCCTAATACTCCTGCTTTGGACGTATGCGTATGCACGATAGTTGGACGTTCACGTCGGAAAATTCTTACCAAGGTTTTCAGGGTTTGAAAGTCTTTGATGAGATTGATTTCGCGGCTTAAGGTTGGGATCAATTCTAGAGGAACCCCATGGTCTTGGAGAAAACGAATTCGTTCCTCCGTAGCCACCATCCCCCCCTGTGCGTCCCAAGGGCCCGGATCCCCTGCCACGATCATGGGATGAAAACGCGTGCGGTCATGCCCGATTGCCGTGAGGAACGTATTTTGGGCGGAGCCGCCCCAATCAAGCCGCGTAATGACATGGATCACTTTCTGCATAGACTGTCAGGCCGCCTGCTCTTCTTTTGCACTTTGGTGGAAGACCCACTCAATTTTTGTCGCGTGGGATTGCCACGTATACTGGGCCTCAACCGTGTGGAAAGAACGCTGTGACAATTCCTTCCAATAGCCGGGATCTCGAACGAATTGGTGGAGCAAATCATTCAACGCGTCTGCTAAATTCTCTGCTTCTGTTCCTTTGGCAATTAATTTTCGATCGATCTGCGATAAAATTTCTGGAATAGCCCCGATGGGGGTGCCCAAAACTGGGGTTCCACATGCCAAGGCTTCGACCGTCACGAGTCCAAAACCTTCTAGCTCCTGAGTCGGCATCACGACTAAATCTGCGGCCTGGTAATACTTGGGCAGATCGGGTTCCGCAATGAACCCCACCAACTGAACTCGATGGGTCAGTCCAAGATTGGTGATGACGTGTTGCAACCGGTTTCGTAAGGGACCCTCTCCACCCATGATTAACAACACGTCATTGAACTGACGGTCTAACCGAGAGATCGCGTGAATAAGAGTTTCCAGACCCATACGCGGGACAAGATTCCGTACCGTACAGAGAATGGTAGCGTGTAGGGGCAATGTTAATTCTTGACGAACTCTTGCTCGATCTGCTGCCGGACAAAAGCGTATGAGGTCGGCTCCACCAGGGATGATATAAATAATCTTTTCGGAGATGCCATGTACTCGTTGTACTCGTTGTTTCATGAAATCACTGAGGACCACCACCTGGTGGCATCGTTGCATGACATATTTCTCAATCCAGCGTCGCGCGTTCATGTGAAGACGATCGAGGAGACCGGGAGTACTCTGGGACACCTGCCGAGAGAGATATTCTTCATGGGCCAACGAATGGCAGACGTACACCCATCTTTTCGCAAGGGACCGGTGCCATAGTATGGGACCAAGGCCCGCTAAGGATTGATGAATGATCACCACATCAGGAGTCTCGTCCTTGGCCTCGGATTTAAAACAGTTAAGGGACTTGATAATGGTCGAGATGACGAACGTGACGATATTTCTTCGACAAGGCTGGTATCGATACTCCACCACATCATCGACCACCACGCGAAGGGGGCTAGAGTCATGAGGTGAACGAACGATGGCGCATACCGCATGCCCACGTTGCGTGAGACCAATGGCCTGTTCCCGCAACACTCGCTCGGCGCCACCAATGACGGAAGCCATGGATACTTCTGCTAACATCATCACCTTCATGTTCCTGACAGGATTCTCCTTCGGTTGGCCTTCACGAAACGAGGGTCGGCACTGGCTTTGAACTTGAAGCATTCTCGTGCCAGAGTTCTAAGACCACCAGGGCAAAGAGTTGATCGGTAAAATTCCGCCTTCCCGTTTCATGTTCCTCCATGAGCCACTGAACATAGTGAGGGTTCACATACCCACGTCGGCGGACTCGATCGTCAGATAACACATCATGAACCATTTCTCGTAGATCCTGACGAAGCCAGCGTCCTATGGGAACCATGAAACCTCGTTTGGGCGCGTTGACAATAGATTTGGGCAAGCACGGTTGAAGCGCCTTTCGCATAAAGCCTTTTAATTGCCATCCTGAAAAACGCAACGAGGCTGGTAGGCTAAGCGCAAACCTCAAAAGACGTTGATCGCAAAACGGCACGCGTAATTCCAAAGAATGGCGCATGCTGAGACGATCCCCCATCTTGAGGAGATCATCAGGAAGATAGGTTTGGAGATCCATGCCCATTGCTTGATCAACCGCTTCCTGAGAAGGCCATCGGCGCAGGTGTTCTCGGTAAAGGTGCTGAATAGACGTTGAATGATTATCATGCTGAAGGTCTGCTGAGAACGCTGATGTGGACCATTCTTTCGGCAAGAACATCACCCATTGAAGGTATTGGTCGTGAGGGGAAAGATGACCATGAGAAAGAAATCGTTTAATTCGTCCAGTGAGATTTCTTCCCTGGACCGACTCCGGGATGTGAGGAGCGACAGATTCCCCTAACCACCGGCGCCATGGCAGGGGAAGTGAGGAATAGTACGAGGCCGCACGGATGCCTAGGTAGCGCGGGTAGCCTCCAAACAACTCGTCACCTCCAATTCCCGAAAGAGCCACGGTCACCGATCGTCGTGCAACTTCTGAAACAAGGTACGTGGGAATAACTGAAGAATCGGCAAACGGTTCTCCCATGGCCTCAACAATATTAGGAAGCAATTGGACAACATCCGGATTCACCTGCTCTTCCACATGGTCTGTGCCAAAATGATCAGCCAGACTTCTTGCAGCAGATAATTCATTGTAGGAATGGTCCGCTTCTTGGGCATACCCAATGGAAAAGGTTTTGATAGGACCATTCGTCTCACGCCGCATCATGGCCAGGATCGACGCCGAGTCTAATCCTCCCGAAAGAAATAGGCCCAACGGCACATCACTCACAAGATGGCTCCGTACGGTTTCTTGGAGCACCTCTAAAAAATATTCCGCTGGGTGTTCCCGAAAAGAAGTACTTTCCCGTTCTGCCCAATTTTCCATTTTGGCAAAGGGGTAACGTTCAATGCGCCCCTTCTGCACTTTCAACATCTCCCCAGGAGGAAGTTGAGAGATCCCCTCATAAATGGTTGCCGGACCAGGAACATATAAAAAAGTCAGATATTGGCGAATCGCTTCAGGACGAATCGACGTAGCGGGAAGGGCCGCGATCAAGGCTGGAAGTTCTGAAGCAAAAATAATCTCTTGGTTGTGAATCCTGTAGTAGAGCGGTTTGATTCCAAATTGATCTCTGGCAATGAGAAGGGTCTGTTGATCACGATCCCACAACGCAAAGGCGAACATTCCACGAAGACGTTGAAACCCTGCCTCCCCTTCTTGTTCATAGAGGTGAACGATGACTTCGGTATCAGTGTGGGTGCGAAAGTGGTGTCCCTTGGCCATGAGCTCATGTCGAAGCTCGCGGTAATTATAAATTTCACCATTGAGGACAAGCCAAACCGATCCAGTCTCGTTTGATAGAGGCTGGTGCCCACCCGAGGGATCAATGACTTGCAAGCGTCTCATGCCGAGGGAAATGCCGGATTCCTGAAATTGCCCACTCTCGTCCGGTCCACGATGGACCAGTCGCTGCATCATCTGGCCAAGGACTTCCTCATCCTGCCAACCGGTATACCCACAAATCCCACACATGGAAAATTAGACCTTCTCCTATCACCGTCTCCGTGCTCGTTCCCCAGTCCCTATCGGTGTTCACACCCCTTCACCCAAGTGACGTGACTCCGGTCTGCATGATCGTAGCTTCTTGGTTCAGGTGAAGTGTTTCAAACATAAACCGACCATGATCTCGCATACTATCCAGGTTGGCTGAGAACTATTTGGGTTCACCGTGCTTGGGCCATATCTGTTCCCTCATTTGCTTTTTTCCGTTAATCCTCACTCTGGTTTGACGATAAGTGAAGGAACATCGTTCGTGAAGATGAAGGTTCATCCTGAAGGATTCTCTTATGGCAAGGCTTCCTCGAATGGCTCTGATTGGGTTTCGAATCATGACGCGCCGCTCCTGTTAGTTCACCTCACGAGGAAGGTAGAAACAAGATGAAAACCAAAACGGCTGAAACTTTCTTATGGGTTTCCATTGGAATCTCTTTGGTATTGGTTCTTCTCACAAGGATATGGTGACTGTTTCTACAACCCAATTTCCAAACGTGCCCACGTTTGATTCTTCCACTCATTCCGGCTATTCAAGTTCTCCACTGTAGAATTGGCTTTCATGAAATCACACCAGTTGTGCATCTCCCATCCTTTTTGGACTATTAGGACCCTGATGATGAAAAGGCGGTAACCTAGTGGGGCGAAGACGGTTTTTTCATATTTTCATTTTCAGTACCATTTTGGTTTTGTGGGGACCTCAAGCTTGGAGTGAAGAAGCACCCGTTGAACCCTATCAAACCCTGGTAGCGACCCTCCACGTTCACAGTACCATTAGTACCGGAACTTTGAGTTTGTCCCAGGTGGTAGAACAGGCGGAACGTTTGGGGCTGGATGCCGTTTTGCTTTCAGAGAACTTTGTCCTTCGGTATGACTATGGGCTGTTTCCCTTTCGAGATAATGTTCGGGTGACCAAAGGTTTTCCCTCCGTTCTTGAGTATGGGCTGCCAAGGTTTTTCCGCGAGGTTGCTGAAAACCAAGCACAACATCCCACGATGGTGTTAGTACCAGGGGTAGAGGTCGCTCCGTACTATTACTGGTCGGGATCTCTCCTGAATGGCAACCTCACCATGTACGATGCACAAAAGAATTTCCTGGTGTTTGGACTCACTCACCCTGAGGATTTTGCCCGATTGCCGGTTCTTGGGTCTCGCGAATCGTATTCCTATGGATGGGAAACAATCCTGTGCCTGTTGCCAAGTGTTTTTTTTCTCGGCGCGATTTGGCTCTGGAAATGGAAAAGACCTATTGAAGATCAAACGGGAAAGGCCGAGCCTTCCAAAGCAAAAAGGGTTCTTGCCGTTATGTTGGCGGTAGGTGTGAGTTTTTCTCTGGTGAATGCCTGGCCTTACAATCAACCTCGGTTCGACCCATATGATACAAACCTGGGATATGAGCCTTACCAACACTTTATAGATGCCGTAAAGAAACAAGGGGGACTTGTGTATTGGTCTATGCCCGAGATCAAGGATTTTCATATCAAATCCATGGGCCCCCTTGGAAAAATGACCATCAAGACCAATCCTCAACCTCAGGCCCTGATACAAACCACTGGCTACGATGGATTTGGCGGGATTTACCAAGACACACGGACGGCGACTCAACCTGGAGGTATATGGGACCAAACCTTGGGACTGTACCTTCGGGGGGAGCGCAAAAATCCACCTTTTGTCATTGGGGAAATCGCCTATCATGGCCCGTACCAAATCGAAAAGAAACTAGACCATGTCTTGACCGTACTTTGGGTCAAAGATCGGACGCCCTCAGGTGTGATTGAGGCACTCAAGGAGGGACGCTACTATGCCGTTGACCAAACGGGTAAGGACTATGGCTTACGTCTCAACACCTTTCGAATAGATTGTGAACACCATAGACAAGGCGTAATTTCGGGAGAAGCCATGCTGCTGCCTTCAGATTGCCATCCCACGCTTTCACTGTTGGTAACAGCCACGGACAAGGGCCATCATCCGGTTGCTGTTCGAATCATTCGTTCCGGGAAGGTCGTCACATCGCTAGAGAGCGTGACACCTTTTTCGTACGAGTTTGTGGATGGGAATATTCCTCGGAACCGATCCCATTATTATCGATTGGAAGTTCGAGGGGGTGGGGAGATTGTAAGCAATCCGATTTTTTTGAAGTCTTAAACGCAGGAGCCATTGAAGTGATTCACCCGACTCTCCTCAGCCCCGCTCTCTAAGAGTTCACTCAATTCAATGACACGAAGTCTAGCTTCATCTTCCGTCGGATACCGTTTAGGGGAGAAGGTGTGAAGATCTTTGGCCAGGGCATCGACTGTACGTCCCCCCGTGGCTTGGGATAGAACAAAATGGACTTCCTGACCAATGGCGCTTTTGGTCAAAGAAGCCTGAGAGGATAGGCGGTGTTGTCCTGGAGGAGGGAGCGAATTGGACCGAAAACTGTTTTGACGAAAATGAAAAGATCCCTTGTTCAATGTTTTGTGACGGCGATGGCCTTCCCACCTCCACCACACCTCCCCATCAGTTCCTCTCTGGACGGACAAATCAAGATGCACTCGTTGCCCTGGTGTGACAGGAATCGGACGCTGTAACGGCAGATAGTACTGCCCCCAGGCGAGAGCCTGTTTATTTGGAGCGGTACTCAGCTGGATTCCTTCAACAAGATCCAAATCAAACCAAACTCCAAAGCCATGGATCGTACCTTGTTTCTGACAGTGGAAGATCAATGACGAACCAAACGCCCTTGTTTCAGCGCCTCTTAGTTGGGCCTCTTCAAGCAAAGTAGGCTTGGCTAATCGCCTATGAGTTTTCAGCCATGTGGGAAGGGCACGGTTAGTCATCATGTCGGCCATGGGTGAAAAATCCAATCCATACGCTCGTTGTCGGAGGCTGCTAATATCCCGCTGGAAGCGGTCATGATTCTCAAACGGAGCCACATAGACCCGGACAGTTTGGGGAATAACCCGACCTTCGGGCTTAAGATTTCTGAGCACCGCATCCGAAAGAGTTGGAGTCAACAACAGGTCAATGGCACCGGCACCAAAAAATTCCGTGACAATCCAATCCACAGGTTCAGGAAGCTGAATATCTTCAGAGTTTGCCTTGAAAAACTGGATGGTCTTGTGAAGTCCGTTGGTTTTGGCTAACTCCATCGCCGTGTAAATAATAGGATTGGGATCGACCGCATAAACCTTCTTGGCTCCTGCTTGAGCCGCAAACATCGCGTAGGTTCCAAGTCCACATCCCAAGTCAAGGACCGAATCCCCTGGTTGTATGGCCGTCTGGATCGCCTTCTGATAGGCATGGACCCTCATTGGATCATTGAGGCAGGAGCGATAGTAGTCAATCATGTAGGATCCCTTTGATTCATTAAAGAATGAATGGCGTCAGATGCCTCAAACACATCATGATACCGAACTTGAACAGCTGAAGCAGAACGCAGTAACCCGGTCAATGTGTCAAAGTCGTTCTGCCCAAAACCATTGGCGCCAAAACGCTGCTGATGAAGAAGCACAAGTGCACGAGTCTTGGAAATACCAGTGACTCGAGTCGTTCCCTTTTCACGGTAGGTTGGAAAAACCACGTGCCGGATCCGCGTGGTTTTCCTGACTTTCCAAGGAACATGAATGGAGGGATTGACATACCAGAGTTTTTTAAAAAACGTCTTGCTATCCCACATACCCATGGGGACCGGCGGTTCTGGTTGTTGAAACTTGCGGTAGCCCTTTGCCTTGAGAGCAATGGCCTTGGGATAGGCCACGACTCTTCCTTGAACAGCATCCCAACATGCAATTTCGTCTGTCAGATACTGATAACCATTCCGAAACATCAGGGCCAAGGTCAACGAACTTTTCCCACATCCCGACTGGCCACAGATCAGCACGCCTCGCTCACTTTTCGCCACCACAGCAGCATGAAGCAGACAGTATCGGCCATGGTCCCCGTAGACCTCGAATACAAAAAGGTTCATAAGACGTTGAAGACAGGGCCCGAGCTTCTCGACGGAGACACATCGATACCGGATACGGCCATCGATCTTAATCCGGACAGCCGTGGGGGTCTCATGCCCAGGAGAATTCCGCTGATGAGATACATGCGCACCTTGGATTTCGATCGTATGATTGACCACCGTAAGAGGGTTTCGGCGAAACCCCAACATAAAATTTAACCCATCATCCAGAAGGCCAGCATGAGAACTCTTCACACAGAATGTGAGATCAAGAACTTGCAAATAGAACTTTGAAGCTTGGTGCTGAGGCGTGATGCGTCCCGGTTTACAATTCAATAAGGCCTTCATCATGCATCCCTACCAACCAGGCCCGTAAATCGGCTTCGGCCTGCTTTGTGGTCACGGCAAAGGAACAGCACACCAGGTTCGCCAATTTTTTCACGGTATTCGTTCCCGTACAATATCGCCAAAGAAAGCCAGAGGTGGAATTGAGCGAATGGAGTTGGTTCGTGCGGATATCAAATAACACGGTTTCCCCATCAAGTTCCCGGTCTAAGATAGCTTCATTTCTACGAGGAACAGAATCTGGCATAATATGAACAGGTGGTCGTGCAGTTTTCATTGTTCTTTCCTTCCGCCAGCAACTAATTGTGGAACCGGCACGTCTCTTCGCGTTCGGGCTCTTCTCAACACATCACCTAGGGGGAACAGGGAAAACCCATTCCCATTCCCATCCCCATCCCCATCCCCATCCCCATCCCCATCCCCATCCCCATCCCCATCC
>CAYMQW010000031.1:0-2918 GCA_964392595.1 uncultured Nitrospiraceae bacterium | reverse complement strand
CCATCCCCATCCCCATCCCCATCCCCATCCCCATCCCCATCCCCATCCCCATCCCATGCGGCGTGCCCATATGGCACGCCGACGCGGCATTTGGTACGATAAACGTGATGATCGTTGGAACCACGTAGGGAAGCAGGGCCACACCCAGACCCAGTTTCAGGAATTTCCTACGCCCAAAGGATGTCGGTGTCACATTGGTTGGTTGCTCGTTGGGGGTTCCCTGTTTATCTTTGGACACCCGAGATCTTCGTTTTGGCATACCTTTTTTCTCACATTCCGCTGTTTGCGTTTCCGACATCTGGAAACTGTTTGGCCATGCTGCTAATCATGGCCAATCCGTATGCGACCATGCCTGGCCTCTTGGCGACTATCCGGTTGTAAAGATTCGGCGGACATCGAATCCCTCACACAACAACATCTCTCCCACAAATCTCAACCCGGTCATGGTGCATTGTAGAAAGCCAAGGTTGTCAGTCCTTTTGGGCTTGGCTTGTGGATATTTCAAAAGATCCTGAAAGTAGAAGGCCTAGATGTTCCACTTAGGATTTCCTCATTTCGTCGCGGAGCGCATGCTTGAGTAATGGGTTCAAAAATTGTTTTTGGCATGTCATTCTCCCTTGCTCAATGTCTATCTCAAGCCAAGCCACAAGGTTTCGTCCTTCAATCACATTCCCACCATAATACCGTGACTGGGCTTGTTGTGGGCTGAGGCTGTGGTAGGCATGAGGAATGTGTGAAGCGTGGGCACGGTGTAGAGGGATGGGACCATTCCCGTTTTGAGAAGAGCCCTTCGTTTCATAGAGGGCTTGCCGTTGGTCTCCTTTTTAGGATGAATTCTTGGGGTTGAGATTTCTGTGTGGCCATGCTTGATCTCAGTAGTGGCAAGGGCTTTCTCGACTGAGGACACCGTTGGAATAAAGTTAGTGATTCTTAACTTTTGTAATTGTTCCATCATATTTTGAGGTGGTCCTGCAAGGACCAGGGTGGCACCATGTTGTTTCAAAGAGTCTTGTGTGAGCTTCAAAATGACAAGGGCTGCACTGTCGGCGAAGGCGAGATCTTTTAAATCCAAAACAATAGTCTGAATTCTATTTTGTTGAGCTTTCTTAATAGATGCCTGGAAGGTTTCCCGGGTGTTAAATTCGAACCGGCCAGAAAAAGTCAATATCGCCGTCCCATTTTGAAATGATTCAATACATTTCATGGTGATTTTTTCCCATATCCAGAGATTGACACCCCTTTACCTGCTAAGGGCCGAACTTCGGATCGTTTCCGTCATAAATTTCACTTTATTTGTGATTCCTTGTATTGATCCCAAAAGGCTTACCTCTGCAAAGTAGTCACCTTTTCCTCGGGTCAGAACCTGATTGAACAACCACTGGCGTTCTAGCCATCCTAATTTCGCCGGCATGACGGCCTGGCGAGGAAATGGGAATCAAGAACCATGCTTGTAGGAGTCTGAGGACATACCATACCGCTTTGCGAATAGAGTCATCAGGAAGGGAAGCCAAAAACAAGGAAAATTGATCAAGATGGGATTGCGCGTGATATATCAATGAAAGGTCGATGAGCCACTTTAAATGTGAAAAGGAATGTTTCAGCGCATGCCAACTTAATAAGACAAACTCATCGATAGGATGAAGGGTGGCCAGAGAACATCCTTGTACCTGGAAATGATCTAACCGGTCCCACACATCTTCCCATGTATGGGCGAGAGCATACGATCTTGTCGAAACCCGGTCTAACCGAAAGAGATCGGTGTGCACATCAAAACAAACATTGTCCTGATAAAAATGATGTCCAAACCCCTCCCCCTTGATAAATTGGTGATGTTCGAGAATTTGTGACACCACGGGAATATCTTCCCGATGGACGACCAGATCGACATCGGCAATGGGGCGAAGCCCTGGATCCCGATAATAGCGATCAATGAGCGAAATGCCTTTGTAGATAAAAAATGGAATTCCCTGTTTTGTAAGGGTGTGGAAGATGGGCATGCCACATGCAACATGCCGAAAGTACAGGGTGTGGTTGGCAAGATATTCTTCCTGCATGTGCCCTAACACATGGTGAGGGATTCCACTGTTCTCCGGTTCCTGCTGAAGACGCTTGAACAAAAATCCAGACACACCGTGCCTGGAGGCCAATGCAGCGACCCTTTCCCAATCGTGTGGCAACAGATGTGGGATATCCCCTGCGAGCAGGCTTCGTACGACGTACAGCAATTCGGAAAAATGCTCGGCTTTATGATTGGCTGGGATAATCATGACAAGATTTTGTTCATCTTTGAGTTTGACAGGGATCCATCCATTTTTTGTTAGGGCCAAAAAAAAAGGCGCCTTGGAAACAAGTCCTTCCTAGGAAGAACCTGTTTCCAGAGCGCCTTCAACTCACAGGGCCTACAACCTGCTCGCTAAGGATCTTGGATCTGTTCGCCAAGCAACGACCAATTTCCAATTGGCCTGTCAAGGCGGTTCCGTTTTCTTTCTGCCGAATATCGTACAAATATAGATGATATTGAATAATCTTGTCGGTTATTCTTTTTCAGACTTAAGGTTCCGAGCCTTAATTCGGCAGTTCAATATCATCCTTACGAGATCAAAGCCAACAAACGTTCCGCAAGCCATTGAAAAATAAAGAAATGCTGCCACAGCCTCTCACCGCAGTGCCGTGGAAAGACTCCAGGCCTCACCAACACGTACGGTGTATCTTGGTCTGTTAACCCCTTCTACGCATTCTAAACATACCCATCATCCCCATCATTCCTATAGGGCCTGTTGAAAATTTCACACCCAAAGCCAATACCTGGCCGAGAGGAACCAGCCATCATCAGTTGGAGAGAATGTTCAAAAAAGCATGCCCTGGGTCTTTCCGAAGGGTCTATCCAGCAAGGCCGCAGCCCTTTTGACGCGCGGAGC
>CAYMQW010000030.1:0-11622 GCA_964392595.1 uncultured Nitrospiraceae bacterium | reverse complement strand
CCAGCTGATGATGGCTGTCTCCTCTTGAGCATATATTTGCCATGGGAGTGAAATATCCAACAGTCTCCAAATCGTAATGATTTCATGAGATCGAAGTTCCCTTGGAAGTGGCGATCACAAAGGCAGATTAAAAGAAAAACGGCCAGCACACGAATCAACGGGACGTTTAACGAGAGGGATTATAACGAACCGGTTCTCCGGTTCTCAAGAAAACGAGGAATGGTATTGATGGTATAGAAAAATCAGGAGATTGCAGCCTCAACACACGCAGTGTACACTCCCCTCCGCAAAGCACAGAGGCAATCACCACGCTGAAATACACGAGGAGTGTTGAGCTCATGAAAGGCAGAAAACCATCGGCCGGGGGCTACACCGACGCCCATGCCCAAAGCGGAATCACCGCGCCGCTACCCGAGTTGGAAACATGGCCGAATCAATACGCTGGGTATGAGATTACCATCGAGATCCCGGAATACACTGCGATATGTCCCAAGACCAAGCTCCCTGACTTTGGGACCATCACCATCCACTACATGCCTCACAAGACCTGCGTAGAACTCAAATCGTTAAAAAGCTACATTCACGCCTACCGCAACATTGGTATTTTTTACGAAAACGCGGTGAACCGCATCCTGCAAGACCTGGTCAAAGCCTGCAAACCCAAATGGGCAACTGTCACCGGCACCTTTACCGCACGCGGCGGATTGAGTAGTACCATTCAGGCCAAGTATCCAAGATAGGGGCGGCCCCTCTTCCTTGAGGCCAAAATCTCTAGGAGCCTGTCCAAGATTAGGTGAAACTGCTTTAAAAGGAAAATACTGAGGACAAAGAGGAGTCAGCCTAATTATTTTGGTAAAAATCTCTGATCGTACTCACCACCAACTCCATCTGTGCTTCTAACAATTCAGGGTAAACCGGCAAAGAGAGCACTTCGGTGGCCATTCGCTCGGAGATAGGCAGGTCGCCTTTTTGATAGCCCAAGGGTTGGTAGCATTCTTGAAGATGTAACGGAACCGGATAATACACTTTGTGCCCAATTCCCTGGTCCTTGAGATAGCCCATGAGCTGGTCACGCTTTTGAACCCGAATCGTGTATTGATTAAAGACATGGACGTTTCCTGAAACAGTGCACGGCAACGTCACCCGATCGAGCAAACCAGCCCCGGCAAACAGCCTTTCATAGTACGCGGCATTCTTTGCCCGTTTTTCATTCCATGTATTGAGGTGTGGAAGCTTCACCCGCAACACAGCCGCCTCCAGTGCATCTAGCCGACTATTGAGGCCAATGTGATCATGATGATAATCGGAACGGCTACCATGCACACGTAACGCCAGGAGCAATTCCCTCAGCGCTTCATCATTCGTAGCAATGAGTCCACCATCGCCGACCCCACCAAGGTTTTTCGACGGAAAGAAACTGAAACACCCGGAATACCCCAGCGTCCCTGCCTTGTGACCATTTTGCGCAGCACCAATGGCTTGGCACGCATCTTCAATGACCTTGATGCCATGCCGATTGGCTACATCAAAAATCTTTTCCATATCCGCGCACTGCCCAAACAGATGTACCGGGATAATGGCTTTCGTTCGAGGTGTAATGTTCTTTTCGATCTGCTCGGGGTCAATGTTAAACGTTTCAGGCTGAATATCTACGAACACCGGGGTTGCTTGCAGCCGTGACACCACACCCGCGGTAGAAAAGAAGGTAAAGGGAACGGTGATGACCTCATCCCCTGGATTGACTTCCAAGGCCATTAAGGAAAGCAACAAGGCATCACTTCCCGATGCCACACTTACGGCATACCGGCAGCCCAGATATCGGGCGATATCCTGTTCAAAGTCCGCAACACGTTGTCCCAAAATAAAACTCTGGTCGTCACAGACCCCTTCAATAGCCGAGAGCACCTCAGCACGGATTTCTTTGAACTGCGCTTTTAAATCTAACAGAGGGACCTTCACCGATGCTTCTTCTCCTGTTACCATAGGGCAAAACGATTTACCAAATGAATGAAAATTTCCGAAAACACCTGTTTTTGCGGGATCTTAGGAAAGACCGAGTCAAAAACGAAGGGTATTGAATCATACCTGAGGATTAGGAGCAAGTTGCACCCAACGAAGAATGGGCGCACATTGCCCAAAAACCCTCACGGCATTGCCCTCTTTTGACTATCGGACGATAGCATGAAATATTGCCACGACTGCGGAGCTTCCACATTATTCAAAATTCCCCCAGGCGACACGTTGCCTCGGCATGTCTGTCAGAACTGTGGGACCATTCACTACCAAAACCCGAAAATCGTCGTGGGTTGTATTCCTGAATGGCACAAACAGATTTTGTTGTGCAAACGGGCCATCGAACCGCGCTACGGATTATGGACCTTTCCTGCGGGTTTTATGGAGAATGATGAATCCATTGAAGATGCCGCTCTCCGTGAAACAGAGGAAGAAGCCCAAGCCACCGTGGCACTAACCGGTCTCTACACCGTGTTTAGCATTCCCCATGTGAGCCACGTGTACATGGTCTTTCGCGCGACGATGGGTGAGGAAAAATTCGGGGCGGGTGAAGAAAGTCTGGAAGTCCGGCTTTTCAATCTCGATCAAATTCCATGGACGGAATTAGCCTTTCAAGTGATTGAGGAAACCTTGGAGTTGTATGTCCGAGATCGTGCCATCGGACAATACCCCGTTCATGTCGGGACCATTCAACCCCAAAGGAAATCCTAAAGCGTCGCTAGTTTCTGGTCGCTGGTTGCTAGTTTTTTTTGAACCACCAGCGACGACTTAAGAAGCCGCATAGACAATCACGGCATACCGTGCAGCCTTACCAATCCCAATCCAGAACAGGGCAGGGAGCCAATGAATCCGCAACCATCCCCCAGCTAAGCAAAGAGGATCTCCCGCGAACGGGACCCACGATAATATCAACACCGGGCTTCCCCACCTCCTCACCCATTCCATGGCCCGTTGATATTTGGGTTGGGAAACGTTCGTGGAGGGACACCACCAATTCACGAACCGACCCACGGCCCAAGTGGATATCCCGCCCAACGTATTTCCCGCCGTCGCCACAAGCAGGAGTTTCCAGGGGTCATCCTGACCTTGGTAAACCAACGCAGCAAGCACCACTTCGGAGCCACCAGGAAGTAAGGTTGAAGCTAAAAAGGCACTCAAGAAAAGAGCCCAGAGTGTGGGAACGTCAGCAGGCATACAACGTCATGAACTTCATGGCAAAGAACCCCGCCCGCTAAGAGTGTAGTCCAAACGCAAGACCGACCGGTTATCGCAGTTTTTTGATTCCAATAAATTTTTGGCAGTCATTAAACTTGATCACGAATTCCCCATCAATGCCATCGTGCGTCAGAAACGGGCGTAATACTCTGGCAGGAAATTTGACCTTTCGTCCATCAGCGGCACGAGTAACCACAGTGTCCGCCACCCCCTTATAATAGGCGAGATACTTGTGTGATGAAATTGCAAGACTCACTCGAACTTCAGGCATAGAAACCCCACCTGCATCGGTCACAAGGTTGATCTCATATGAGGCTAGCATGCCACTTCAATAATGTACATTCTACCTGTGTTGTCGGCGGGGACGAAACCCCACAAGATTCATCGCTTCTGACAAGAAGAACAAAAAAACGAACTACGTTCGCTCACCAGCCGGCGAATAGGAGTGGCACAACGGGGGCAAGGATGTCCCTTCTTCTGATACACCTGATGATAATTTTGAAATTGCCCTCGAATGCCATCTGGAGACAAGTAGTCTCGAATGGATGAACCCCCTTTGGCGATCGATTCGATCAGCACCTTCTGCATCTCCTCGAACAACAATTGAATTCTTTTTTTGGACAATCGATGACCTTGAGCATCAGGATGAATGCCGGCACGGAATAACATTTCATTGGCATAAATATTCCCGATGCCGGCGATACATTGTTGATTCAGCAACAACGCTTTCACGCGACCGCGGCGTCCTTTTATTAACGCAAAAAATTCCTCTACTGAAACTGTCAACGGATCAACTCCAAATCGTCGCTGACGATAGGCTTCCCATTCCGCCTCATCAAACAAATACAGCCTTCCAAACCGCCGTGCATTCCAATAATGAAGGGCGTCTTGTTGGCTATTTGATAAGTGGATGATCATATGCAAGTGCTTTTCACTCGGTACTGACCGACGATCAAAAAGCAGCAGCCCGGTCATCCCCAGCTCAGCCACCAGGTGCCGACGTTCTTGGCCTTGTTGGCACACCATTGCCAGACTTTTTCCCTGTCGTTGCACATCAATCAGTCGGGCCCCTGTGTACCAGGGAAGGCTTCTTAACCCCTGACGAACGATATCATCTCGTCCGATCCAGATGTTCTGAATGGTTGCCCCAACTATGTATGATTCGAGCTTTCGTCGAACGACTTCGACTTCAGGAAGTTCAGGCATGGCTGATGAACTACTCTTTTGATATCGTGAACATTCTTTGGACGGGTGGCATCCCAATAAGTTGCAGCCCATCCGTTCAAGCTTCTATACTTCCAGCCGATTCAACTTAGAAACGGTAGTTGGGTATTCTCAAAGGAGTTAAATGCATGTCGGGTATAGCTGTCAAAGAAGTGGAAGCACGTTTAACTCAGGCCAAATGTGCTATTTGCAAGAAAAACCGGTTTGGGATTGATAGTCGGAGCGTGAAAGATGACGGGGACTGGAAAGGGATCTGCATAGATTGCCACTACATATTTCCGGTGTATACGGACATGGAATTTTATTTGCAAACGCAACCGGATGTGAAGTATCGATTGCGGGAAATCGCCTGCCCCAATTGCATGAAACGGGATCACAGCTTAAATTTTCGGATTATCATGTCGGTACGCGAATCCATTTATTTTCTCACCTGCCAGTCGTGCCAGCATCAATTTCCTGAACAATCGTCACTCGAATCTTTCGAGTAGGCGCTACCAACTAGATTGGAACCTTTCTATGGACAATCCTCCCACTCAACCAGATGCCGATCCTTCAGAAAATCCTGAAGCCGAGAACAAGCCGAAGGCCAAAAAAGAAATCCCTCTGGTGTCTATTCCTCACGACGATGACATGATTGCCGCGGAAATGGCGGAACTCTTCGATGAGGATAAGGTCACCCACCAACACGGCAGCTCTGAACCCGAGGCCGATTAAGCAGACGTGAGTCCAACAGGCGTGATGCGTGTTTGTAGCAGCATCGTCTACCTCAAGAGATGACGCTTGTCTTTTATCGCGTCAACCCGAAAAACGAGGTCTTTAACCGGACATTCTGCGCAGGGTTGGGTAGGATTGGAGGACCAGGGGATTGAGGAAAATACTTTGACGGCTTTCAAATGGCCATCTTTCAGCAACTCCACAAACGTCAGCGCATCATCTAACGACTCCGCTTTCCACGTAATCGCTCGAATGTGACCTTGCGGTTGCTTCAAGGGAACACTCAGAACGTACGTATTCGAGGTGACTCCCTTGGGCGGCGGCATCACTTCCTTGGCTAAACCCTTCATCATGCCACATAGTTTTTGAATGGTTCCCTGAATATCTTCACCCTCGACTTGTAATTTTTTAACAAACTCAGAGTCACAGATCCCCATAAGTGAGTCCACTGGGGAATCCAAATCTTCGAGGACAGCCATTGTGGCAACCGCTTCCGAGATATCGAGCACTGTCAGAGGGATGGCTATGAGCTGAGGCTTTTGCTCAGTACCAGCCGTAGCCACCAGCGCACCCAGCGCCATCATGCCCACGACCAGAAACACGGCCCCGATCCACAACTTTGCTCGCATGAAAAGTTTTTCTCGTATTGACACGGGATGGTCCCTATTATTTTTTCGAGATGAAGGCTTCCTTCAATAAATCTGTCACCCGAGCGCCGGGATCTGTCCGGATTTTTCGCTCTTCTTCGGCCACGACATGAAACAGGCCTTTGAGACTGTGATCCACCACATATTGATCCGGATCAAAAGCTACGGAATCCATGAACGGCATTGAATCAAATCGACCGAGCAATTCACGGTACTGCTTCGTCACACCGACTTGGTTCAGCGCAGTTTCAATTTATGGACGAAACGTGGCACTGAGATTGTCCGTGGTCTTTTTCTGAAAATATTCCGTGGCCGCTGTGTCCCCACCCTCCAGAATACCTTTGGCATCTTCGAAGGACATGTCTTTAGATGGTATCAATAAAAATGGGTTTTGCTAGTGCGGTGGCTTGCTCTGCCCCTCGATTCATGCTGGCCACGAATTCATCCAGTTGCGGGCCGTACCCAACCATTCGCAGGGCTTGATCTAATTGTTGGAGTTGGGAGGGCATGGCAATCTTGATGGCCTCATTTTGCAAAAAGCCGTCGGTTGCACCCGTGAGGTTCACGGCATTGGCAGTGCCGACTTCAAGGGCTTCTTTTAAACCTGCGATGACTTTGTCCTCGCTGAGTTCACTCGGCACGGCTAGTCCAAACGATCCCAGCCCATCTAGAACGTTATCAAAAAAACTAAAGCCTTGAGCTGGCACCAGGAACACAAATCCTGAAAAGATGATGGTGGCAGTTTTCATCATAGGATGACTCCGCTTCAAGATAACGAAGACGACATTTGTTTCTGTATTGAACCCCACCCCATCACATTTTTGCAAACATCAAAAGTGAGGGGGTGTTCTATCATGGACTTGATCTTTTGAATATCTTTGCATCCTTCTATATCCTCTTGGTAGATTCTGTAAAATCCGCAATATTTCAACGGGTTGGGGAAAGGGCAAACGAAGAACCAGGAATTTATGAGGGCAAAGATTCTCGTCTCTATGAACACACTACTTTCGGGTATGATTTGGGGTTGCTTTTATTCCCCAGAAGCCTGGTATAGTCATGCGCTTTCTTTGTCGAAAGGCAAAGCGTTCATCCGTCGTCATTATTGATCACGTGTTTCGCAGGAGAACATCATGAATCGGGATCGCTGGATAGGAACTCGCAGTTTACGGAATTGGCTCGTTGTCATCGTATTTATTTGTCTAGCTCAAGGTTGTACTGGAATTCAATATGGTGAGCATGTGACTAAATATGGCAGACCTTTGTCTGATCCCATCTCACCTCCGGCCAGCGTGACGATCGAACCCGGTCAACACACCAGCCCCATTAAAACCCAGCAAACCTTCACCGCAGTGGTCAAGGATGCCCAAGGCAAACGCGTCTATAGCGCGGTGGTGGAATGGATCCTCGCCCGGGCCAACGGTGCTGTCGGGGATATTATCGAAGTCGGACAAGATCCCTTGAAACGGGCATTAAAGATCGACAACACCTACGCCATCGGTGGCGCCAATCGCCGAGGGGAATCCACCGTAACCTTGACCTCTGTTCAAGAAGGAACCACACATCTCATCGCGATCGTCCCGGGCATTAAGAACAAAAGCAATCATAAAGCCTTTGCGGTCATGCACTGGTTAGATGCCCAATGGGAATTCCCTGCTGCTGGCGCACAGAAAGTGGGGACTTCTCGCACATTAACCACTTCAGTGAGAAAAGCCTCAACCGGTGCGCCTCTTGTTGGCTACCAGGTAAAATGGAATGTCACGTCCGGACCTGAAGCCTTTTTTGAGGAAAGTGGGCAAGCCGAAGCCATAACCGAAACCGACGAAAATGGGGTAGCCCAAGTCACGTTGTCCCAACGAATCCCAAGTCCAGGTGGAAATGCGGTTCATATCAACGTGGTCAAGCCGGAAGAACCAGGCCGTGAGTGTTGCCCGGCGGTCAGTGGGGTCATTGCCAAAGGCGTCACATCCACCACTTGGATGGCTCCCTCGATTATGTTGGATCAACAATGTCCATCAGACCTGGTATTGGGTGATGTCGCCGAATTCCCAATCACGATCACCAATTCCTCGCAAGTTGATGCCACCAATGTGGTCCTGCGCAACACCATTCCTGATGGGATGGAATTCATTGGCTCAAACCCGCAAGCTCGGTTGTCGGGAAATACTCTCACTTGGAATGTAACTGATTTGCCAGCCCAGGCCAGCAGGCAAGTCAGTATTCGCATGAAAGCGAAAGCCATCGGCACGCAGATTAACGAAGTCCTCGTCCAAGCCGATGACGGGGTCCACAGTCAATCAATATGTTCGGTGGCAGTCGGCGAACCAGTTCTGTCTCTTTCACAAACGTGCCCCTCCACCGTGATTGTGGGAGATACGTCAGCATTCTCTGTCACCGTTGCGAACACCGGTACCGGAGAAGCCAGAAATGTTCAGATTACCGATATTGTCCCGAGCGGCATGAGTCATTCTTCCGGACAATCTGAGGTGCCACGACGAATTGGCGTCCTGCCGGCAGGGTCTACCGTCACCGAAGTCTTTACCTTCACAGCCAACCAACTTGGCAATGCGACCAACGTGGCCCAGGTCACCGGCGGAAGAAATTTACGTGAAGAAGCCAGTTGCGAACTGGAACTAGAGAAACCCGGCATTGCCATACAGAAAACTGGCCCGGACAATCGATTCTTAGGAACCACAGCAACGTATACGATTGAAATCAGTAATCCGGGAAGTGCTCCGACTACCGGGGTGGTGGTTCAAGATACGCTTCCAAGTGGCTTCACATTTGAAAGCGCGAATCCTCCGGGCAATCACACACCCAAAACGAACGACGTCTCGTGGAATCTTGGCACGATTGCACCAGGAGAAACGAAAACATTGCACGTGACAGGCCGGGCTGATTCCACAGGTCAGCATTGCAATATCGCTACTGTCCAAACAGAACGAGGACTGCAAGGCCGTGCCGAAGCCTGCACCACTGTAAAGGGGATAGCCGCCTTGCTCCTTGAAGTCATGGACAGCCCGGATCCCGTGGAAATTGGAACGCAGACAACCTTTTCCATTGTCGTGACGAACCAGGGAACGGCCAATGCTACCAACATCAAGATAGTAGCCTCAATCCCGGACGGCATGGAATATGTCTCCTCCACAGGTTCGACGGCCAGACTCGTGGTCGTTGGAAAACTCGTCGATTTTGACCCGGTTCCCATTCTGAAGCCGAAAGATAGTCTGACGTTTACTGTCACGGTGAAAGGGGTTCAGCCTGGTGACTTACGGTTCCGAGTTGAGATGAATGCGGATCAACTCACAGGCCCAGTGCTGGAAGAAGAAAGTACGAAGCTGTATCAATAACCAACTCTGATGGCGAAGGGTAGAGGGAAGGCTCCCTCTGCCCTTCGTGCTTTTCCTTCAGGAAAAACAAGACATCAATCCATTTTTCAGTTCTTTTCAGTAGATACCCACGGGCTCACGCCGCGTGGCACTTAAAATTCAAACTTCAGCTGCATGTGCCCTTTGTCTCTTCGTTCTTGCTGATCCACGTCCCGCCGGATAACCACCTCCTTTTAACCAGTCGCTTTCATCTTGCCCCCAATGCTCGACACCGCATATTGCAGAGGAATCACCAACGCCACATGAAGATGATCAACCTGAATGCGCCATTGTTGGACCATCATATCCGGGTGATAGTGCTGGATCTGAGGTAAAGGTTCCTGCACAAAGATCTTGATCGCCCCACGCAAAATGCGTCGGCAATACTTGGGGCCACCTCTATAGACCAGATGACGGTAGCCGAGTTTGCGAGCCGAGCAGCGGAGCTCGTACGACTCATTCACGACAAGCTGAAGTCGGGAAGTTCCCGGTTGAAACCGGCACGCCGAGTGCTCATCCCCAAAGCGGGGTACTCGAAGAAGCGGAAGTTGGGTATTCCCGCTGTCATGGATCGGATCGTCAGCCAGAGCCTCAACCTGGTGTGTGTCGAGATCTTCGATCCAGCCTTTTCGGCCTCTAAACTTCGGCTATCGGTGAGGCAAGAGCCAACACCAAGCCATGCAGCACGTGCAAGCAATCGTGAGAGAGGGATACAACTGGTGTGCCTCCATCGACTTGAGCAACTTCTTTGACGAGATCCCCCGTGCCCTCATCCTCAGACTCGTTCGCCGACACGTGGCGGACGAAAGGCTGGTGACGCTGGTGGCCAGAGCGTTAAAAGCCGGGGTGGTGGTGGACGGGGCGTTCGAGAAGACGACCAAGGGATGCCCCCAAGGCTCCCCGCTCTCACCGATGCTCGCCAACATTGTGCTGAACGAGCTGGATCACGAGCTGGAGCGACGCGGGATCCGGTTCTGCCGGTGGGCGGATGACTTTGTGATTCTGCTGAAGTCAGAGCGCGCGGCCCGCCGGGTGATGGCGGGCACGATCCGGTACCTAGAGGAGCGCCTCAGATTCCCGGTCAACAAGGAGAAGAGTCAGGTGAGTGGGATCAAGGAGGTGACTTTTCTAGGGTTTCAGCTCCTACGAGGGAAGATCCCGGTGAGCCAGACTGCCCGACCCAAGTTTAAGCGAAGGGTTCGGGAGCTGACTCGGCGGAATAATCCACTGTCGATCGACCAGGGGATCCACGAACTCAATCAGTACCTGAGAGGGTGGAGCGGCTACTTTCGGCTCCAGGAATTCCGGGTGCTGTTCCGAGACCTGGATGCCTGGATTCGAAGCCGAATCAGGTCGATGCAGCTCAAGAAGTGGAAGAACCCGCGGAAATTCCAACGGGTCCTGATCACCGCCGGCTTCAATCCTTCGCAAGCTCGGTGGATTTGGGTCAGGATGAACAAATGGCAATCGGTGACCAGGAAAGAGTTCCGCTTCGTCTTGAACCTTCAATGGTTCAGAGAACGGGGGCTATTTTTCCTGCATGATTTCACAGGGGCTCAATCTCAGACCTAAGTTTGGTCGCTGATCGAAGAGCGACTTACCTGGCCGGTACGAGCCGTTCTGTTGGGAGGGAGTGGTCTCTACGACCACCTCCTACCAGATTAAACAGCTGTGACGATGAAGTCACATATGAATTCTGGATTTTCAGTCATATATAGGAGTAATATAGGAAAAACCATAAGGGGAAATTTTTATGTCGACTCTTGAAACAACCTTGATCCATTTAGCACCAGTGCAAAAGAAGAAATTGTCTCAACTTGCCAAACGACGGCATACCAGTTTAGCGAGTGAGGTGCGCAGCGCGATTGAATGTTATTTGGCTATTGGAGCTGAGGGGATCAATCCGGCTGAATTGGCGGATGCTGCCAAAGTGGCTAGGAAGGCGGTAGAGGATATGACGGCTCAAACCAAGCGGGCGAATCGTCAGTTAGAGTCAGCGTTGCGGGAACTTCGCAAGCCGAAACGGAAAGCTTCATGAGTGTTGCTGAAGATATTTATAAAACACTCAAAGGGCTCACGGGCCTACAGGATCAAATGAAACGAATCGAGAAAAACCTGGGTGAGGTCTCAACAGAACTTAAAAACCATCGTGATCGGCTTATCCGACTTGAGACTAAAATGGAAGTCTATGAAGGGTTGAGCCAACGACGATTCCCGAAGTCCTGAGCAGGTCTACCATGAATCTCACCAGCGGGCCACTGGTTCGAGCCCTGTACGACCCACAATGTTTTTTCACCGATTAGAGAGCCTTCCTCTCGGAGTTTCAAGAAAATCGAGTCTGACCACATGCCGTCATCGGCGGTGTGTCTCGCGGGTTGAAGTCCCGCGGAAGGAGTTGTTCGTACACCTTTCTAGTACCGGGAAGCAGCGTCTGAGTAATCAGG
>CAYMQW010000029.1:0-11699 GCA_964392595.1 uncultured Nitrospiraceae bacterium | reverse complement strand
ACCCCTTCCTGCCGGCACAATTCATGACAAAGAGCAGCACACCTGAGTAGTTACACTTTTTCAAGAAAAGGTCGTTAATTATACCGTGGTTATGTTGAAGAACATTGCGAATGGCCCATAACAAGGAAATGTCTTGGGCGAGAAACTGTATTTCTTCTTCAGGAATCCCTGTGGACTGAATAATTGGCAACCCAATATCTTGAAACTGTTTCTCTAAATTTTCGCGGTCTGAATGTGATAAATGGATCAACTGTTTTTCCAAGAGAAGATCCACCATGTCACTAGTCTTGAGGACTTCCTCGAAGGTAACGGTTTTGCTGCTCATTAGAACCCTTGGTTTTTTACGCGCAATCTCGGCATACAGATCCAAAAGAAAACTCTCAAGAATTCTGTGAAGATCGGTGTACAGAATGGCAAGGAACTGAGCCTCTAGAAAATCATAGTTTTGGGTTGCGAGGTCGGCCTCATTATGAGGAATGTTAAGGACCCGAAATTGCGTCGGACTGAAGACCTCAACAACCATCCCAAGGACAAACTTATCTGGCGCGTTGCGTCGGGCTTCGATGACCTTTTCCTCAAAGTAAGCCTTTAGCTTCTCACGAGTTCCCCAGATCTGAAAAAAACAAAACTTTCGCGGGCACTACTTCTCCTTTGAACGTCTTGTGCCCTGCATTGGGGCCGATGTAGCTGTTATACAAAGATGGATCGATCGACATATCCCAAGATCTAAAAAAGTTTGATTTCTAATTTCTGATGTTTACCTTGATCAACCTTAACAGGGTATCACATGCCCTTTGTATATGTGACCCTGACACTTCTCATGTTAAGCATAGGGGAAGAGCCTTCGGTCTGGATAAGACGCGCGGCGAAATTGGGAGGAACGGGGAGAACTATTTGAGAAGTGTGAGTAATTTCGAATTTTTTAGGAGGGCCTGTTCCAAAAGTTCGTCCAGCAAGGCCGCAGGGCCCGTTGGGGCGCGGAGCGTACTCATAGTACGTGAGCACCACAACGGACCGAGAACGCCGCTGGCGAGCTTTTGGGGCAGGCCCTTCCTTTATTGGATTAGCATGGCGTCGCCGTAGCTATAGAAGCGGTATTGTTCTTTGAGGGCTTCTTGGTAGGCGGCACGGATACGATTTTGTCCGGCTAGGGCTGAGACTAGCATGATGAGGGTGGTTCTTGGGAAGTGGAAGTTGGTGAGCATGGCATCGACAACTTTAAACTCGAAGCCGGGGGTGATGAATAGGCGGGTTTCTTCGCTTCCTGCTCGAACAAGACCTGCTTGAACTGCCGAGGCTTCTAACGTTCTAACGGCGGTGGTGCCGACTGCAATGATTCGCCGCCCTTGGGCCTTGGCGGCATTGATAGATTCTGCTGCTTGTTCGGAAATCTCGCACCACTCGGCATCCATTCGATGCTCTTCGATTTTTTCTACCGTTACGGGTTTGAAGGTTCCTGGGCCGATATGAAGGGTCACGCTTACGGTCTGGATATTTTGGCTCTTCAAATTTCCTAGAAGTTCTTTAGTGAAATGTAGGCCGGCTGTTGGCGCGGCGACCGCACCCTCTGCGCGTGCATAGACGGTTTGGTAGGTTTGGGCATCGGCTTGTTCTACCTTTCGTTTGATATACGGTGGCAGGGGGATTTCTCCTGATTGTTGAAGCATGTCTTGCATTGAACCTGGCATGTTGAATTGTACGACCGTGCGTTTCCCACGCTCCTTTACAATGGCGGTAGCTTCCGGGGATAGTTGCAGGACTTGGCCTTCTTTGACGTGCCCTTTGAGTAACACCTCCCACACTGTGTTTTTTACCGGTCTGACCAGCAGCAATTCTATCTTGCCACCTCCTGGCAACTTCGTGCCACGTAATCGTGCGGGGATGACTTTGGTATCATTGAGCACCAGCACATCACCGGGGTTGAGTAAAGAAGGAAGGTCTCGCACTTGATGATGGCGAAATAGACCATCATTTTTGGGCACGACTAACAGGCGAGCATGATCTCTGGGAGACACGGGATATTCGGCGATGAGTGATTCATCGAAGGGCACATCGAAATCGGAGAGGAGCATGGGTTTTTGAAGAGTCCACAATCAGCGGGTAAAATTTATAAAATCCCCCTAGCCCCTTTTCAAAATGGGGAATCTTGGTAGTCACCCCCTCGCCTAGTACTGGGGAAGAACAAGCATTACGATGAAGGGGGTGGGCTCATGACCACACGATTGAAGGGCAAGAGGTGTGTACCGGGATAGTAATATTGGAGGATCGACTCATATCGATATCCTAACTCCGCCATTTCTTTCGCGCCCCACTGACACAACCCCACTGCGTGCCCAGCTCCCTTGCCAGTAATGACCACTTCTCGCCCAATGCTTTTAATATGAAACTGCGTGCTGCGAATCTTTGAATATCCGAGTATGCGGCGCAGGTCTTGTCCTCGAACAATCAGTTCTCCTTTTGAATGAAGAATCCGGACTTCCTTGACCCGCCCGGCACGGGTAAATGTATATGGGGCTAGGGTCGCCATGGCGCCGAGGACCAGACCTTCATCGCGCAAGCTTTGCTCAAAGGACTGAAAGGGAATGGACGTTTCCCATCGATACAGTGGAGACTCTTCGTCAAAGGGACAATCCACTCCCTTCAAATATGGGAGGTCTTTCCCCCACACATTGAACGCATCTTCCGTTGGTCCAGCGGCGGTTGACGAATAGGCGGCGAAAATTGGTCGACGCTCATAGGTCAGTACTTGTCCGTGTGTAGCCTTTACGGCTTCCCGCACCGAACCATTCACTTGTTTAGCCCCGGTATACACTTGGTCTTGAACGCTAGCCACCACATCATAGAACGGATGCTCATGAAGAAGTTTTTTGTGCAGTACATAGGTTCGCGCTGCGACCGATTGGGTTTTGAGAACTTCTTCATGCCAGTCAGGATTAATTTCTGAACTCACCACGCCTGCCACATAATTCTCCAAATTGACATTATTGACAACGAGTAAATGGGAACCTCGCACGGTCAGGACGATTGAACCTTGTACCACCCATTGACGCCTTCCGTTCCTCCGAACTCCGCTGTCAATTGAGAGATGAAGATTGCGACCTCGTGTTTCAATCACAACCGTGGCGGTCTTTGTCTTCTTTCCATTGATCAGGACCCCTCCCTTCATTGAACGAATAAAGGCGGACTTGGCCACCTGAAATTGTTTGCCTCCCGGGAAAGATAGATTGAGTGGCTGTGAGGAGGACAGTTTGACCTGACTGGCTTTGAGGGTCAGTGCGACCCGAACTATCGGCACACCACGAGCCTGGCCCTCCAAGGGCAAAAGAAGAAGACCGATACTCAAGATGAAAATGCCGATTCGGAAAGAAAGGCGCATGTAGAGCTTATCGTCTCATGAAGAGGTACAACACTATGCTGCCGACGATGCTGATAATGATGCTGGTGCTGAGTGGGAAGTACAACGTGAAGTTGTCACGTTTGATTAAAAAATCTCCTGGAAGTTTTCCTAACCAGCCAAGTCCGCTACCTTCACCTGGCAACTTGCCAATCAGCGAGAGAATAATTCCGATGGCCACAATCCCCAAGCCCATGAAGATGAGCATTTTTCCAAGCACACCGAACTCTGGCATGGTTCACTTCACCAATTCTTCGGCGATCTGAACGGCATTCAAGGCAGCGCCTTTTCGCAAATTATCAGCCACTACCCACAGGCTGAGGCCTTTAGGAATGGAATCATCCTCGCGAATACGTCCAACAAACACCGCATCGGTTCCCGCTGCATCAATCTGAAGAGGATACAGCCCCTGGGAAGGATCATCCTGCAATTGCACCCCAGGAGCGTGAGACAGAATCGCGCGGGCTTCCTCGACCGACAACTTTTTCTCGGTTTCAATATTGATGGATTCCCCATGACACACAAACACTGGCACTCGCACGGTCGTGGCGGCAATGCCAATGGATTCATCGCCCATGATCTTTCGCGTTTCGTTGACCATTTTCATTTCTTCTTTGGTGTAGCCGGAAGGCAGAAAGTCATCGATGTGAGGCAAGCAATTAAATGCAATTTGGTGAGGATACACTTTAGGTTTGATGTCTCCGAAACTCAAGAGTTGGCGACATTGTTCGGCCAATTCGGCCATGGCATCTTTTCCTGTGCCTGAAACCGATTGATACGTTGAGACCACAATACGAGTGATCTTGGCATGGTCATGCAACGGTTTGAGCGCGACCACCATTTGAATGGTTGAACAATTCGGGTTGGCGATAATGCCTTGGTGTGTTTCAATATCGTGAGGATTCACTTCCGGGACGACCAACGGGACTTTCGGGTCCATGCGCCAGGCCGAACTATTATCGATGACCACCGCACCAGCTTTGGCTGCCACGGGAGCGTATTCTTTGCTGACATTGCTTCCTGCTGAAAACAACGCGATATCGACCCCTTGAAACGAATCTTTCGTGAGCAATTTTATTTTGACATCGTCGCCACGGAAGGTCACTTCTCCACCTGCGGATCTGGACGAGGCTAACGGAAGTACCTGATCAACGGGAAACTTTCGCTCTTCCAGGATCGACAGCATTTCTGTTCCCACCGCTCCGGTGACACCGACTACGGCGACGGTATAGACGGATTTTTTATTCATGTGTTTGGAACATCCTTTTAATGTACAACGACTCGAATACGACGACTAAACGTGTCCGCGATATAGACATGCCCTTGAGAGTCTAAGGCCACGCCGAAGGGATAGTTCAAGCTACTTTCCACAGGGCTCCGGCCATCACCTGAAAACTCTGCCTTCCCATTACCAGCCAAAAGCGACATTTCTTTGGTCTGAACATTCCACACTCGGATCAAGTGATTATCGCTATCTGTCATGAACAGGCGACCGTCAGGATGAATAGCAATAGCGTACGGTCGAGACAGACTAGGAGAGGATTCATTTTCACCCGGTGCAAATTGATAAGCCCCAACTCCTCCTACCACCGCATCAACAATCCCGGTCGAACAATCCAACTTCCGGATCCGACTACTAAAGGTATCGGCAATGTACAGATTGCCCTCTTGATCAATAACCAGCCCACTGGGACCCGCTAACGCGGTACTGGGACCCGGAGCCCCGTCGCCGCTAAACGCCGAATCCCCAGTTCCTGCTACGGTGGTGATGACTCCCGAGGAAAGATCAATCTTTCGGATTCGATTGTTGCTTTGATCGGCGATGTACAAATGGCCTTGTCCATCAAGAGCCAAGGCCACGGGCTCATTCAACTTGCGATTCCCCGTTAGCTTGCTACGGGGATCTTTTATTAACGCAGCCGTTGCCGGGCCAGCATCCCCAGCGCACCCTGACTCACTGGCCCCGGCTATGGTACCGATCGTTCCAAGCTTGAATGGATTTCAGCATCTTACCCCATATTCTGAAGGATGAGCGCACCCATTTCATTGGTGCCGACGAGCTTGGTGCCTGGAGCTTCAATGTCTTTGGTTCGATAGCCTTGGGCCAACACTTTTTGAATGGCATCTTCGATGAGATCCGCTTCTTTCCCTAAATCAAATGAATGTCGAAGCATCATCGCGCCTGAAGCAATCATGCCAATGGGATTGGCCATATCTTTTCCCGCAATATCCGGCGCGCTGCCATGGATAGGTTCGTACATACCGACCTCCGCGCCAACACTGGCCGACGGCAACATCCCAATCGATCCGGTTAGCATGGCGGCTTCATCACTTAAAATATCTCCAAATAAATTGGTCGTTACGATCACATCAAATTGTTTGGGATTTCGAATGAGTTGCATGGCACAGTTGTCAACATACATGTGTCGCAGTTCCACATCTTGGTAATCTTTGTGGACTTCGATAACCACTTTCCTCCACAACTCCGAGGATTCCAACACATTTGCCTTATCGATTGACGTGACGAGCTTCCGTCGCTTGCGGGCCGTTTCAAACGCGACTTTGGCAATCCGTGTAATTTCTTCCGTGGTGTAGACTTCGGTATTAAAGCCTCGATGGCCTGTCGGTGTCGCTTCCACACCTTTGGGTTTTCCAAAATAAATTCCACCGGTGAGTTCACGTACTACCAAAATATCAATGCCCTCGATAACTTCACGCTTAAGGGTCGAAGCATCGGCTAATTCCGAATACAGTTTGGCCGGACGCAGGTTCGCAAACAAACCAAGTTTTTCCCGCAGACCCAACAACGCTCGTTCAGGCCTGCGTTCATAGTCCAAGCCTTCCCATTTCGGTCCGCCCACCGCTCCCAACAACACCGCATCGCTGGATTTCGCTAAGGTCAAGGTCTCATCAGGTAAGGGCCATCCCGTTTCATCGATCGCTTGCCCTCCAACGGCGGCAGAAATAAATTCAAACGAAAGACCACTTGGTTTTCCTACAGCTTCCAACACATTGAGGGTCGCCGGGATAATCTCAGGGCCAATACCATCGCCTGCTAATACTGCGATCTTCTTATTCATAACAATGTACTACCCCTTCATAGCAATATAAATCTCAACACAGCCCAATTTTGTTTCCGGTATTTGCTCGGCGTTCTAATTGCGAAGACAATTTATTGAGAGCATTCAAATACGCCTGAGCCGAGGCCACGATAATATCGGTATCGGCCCCATTTCCGGTTACGATTTCATCGTCTTGCTCTAAACGAACCGATACTTCACCTTGCGCATCCGTCCCACCGGTAATGGCTTTCACGACATAGGCCAACAGTTTGCTTTTGGTTTTTGTGATCTGGGCAATCGTCCGATACACGGCATCCACAGGACCATCACCGGTTCCGGTTTCTTTTAACACCTCTCCATCAATATCCAACTCAACTGTCGCAGTTGGCACTTGATTCATGCCGCTTTGCGTGCTGAGGGCTTTCAACGAATACCGCTCCGGTACTTTGGTCGCCGTTTCTGAAACAATTGCTTCTAAGTCTTCCTCGAACAGTTCCTTTTTCTGATCCGCTAACCGCTTGAATCGTATGAATGCGGAATTGACTTCTTCATCCGTCAGGGAATACCCGAGCTTGTTCAATTCTTCCCGAAAGGCATGACGGCCAGACAACTTACCCATCACGAGTCGGCTTTGTGTTAACCCGATGGAATCCGGCTGCATGATTTCATACGTGCTCTTATCCTTGAGTAGGCCATCCTGATGGATACCTGAAGTATGGGCAAAGGCATTAGCCCCGACAATGGCTTTATTCGGCTGAACTACCATTCCTGTGATCTTGCTGACCAGCCGACTTGTTTTGGAAATTTCTTCGGTGTGAATTTGGGATTCCGCATTATAAAAATCTTTACGCGTCCGTAGCCCCATGACGATTTCTTCGAGTGACGCATTGCCCGCTCGTTCGCCAATTCCGTTAATCGTGCATTCCACCTGGCCCGCACCGGCATGAATGGCGGCCATGGAATTGGCCACCGCTAACCCCAAGTCATTGTGACAATGGACGGAAATGATCGCTCGATCACAATCCCGAACACGAGTCCGGATCGTGCGAATGATTTCGCCAAATTCTTGTGGGGTCGTGTAGCCTACTGTGTCTGGGATATTCACCGTGCCGGCCCCAGCATCGATTACCGCTTCGACCACTTCACACAGATAGGAGATATTGGACCGCGTCGCATCCATAGGAGAAAACTCGACATCGTCTACATAACTTCGCGCATGCTTGACCATCTCTACCGCACGATTAAGCGCTTGTTCTCGCGTCATGCGAAACTGATGTTTCAGGTGAATATCCGAAGTCGACAAAAATGTGTGAATGCGACGCTTGGGCGCATCTTTCAACGCCTTCCAGGCGGCATCAATATCTTCCGGCTTGGCCCGCGCTAAACTACAGACGATTGGGCCTTCGACTTCTTGCCCAATGCGTTGCACCGCCTCAAAGTCACCCGGCGAACTAAAAGCAAACCCAGCCTCAATAATATCCACATTCAACCGGCCCAATTGTTTGGCGACCAGAACTTTTTCTTCAACGTTCATGCTGGCCCCAGGAGACTGTTCTCCGTCTCGCAGGGTAGTATCAAACATTCTTATGTGTCGTGTCATGGAAAGTCCTTCATAATAAAAAAGCCTTCACCCCGATGAGGTGAAGGCTTCCCACCTATTTTGGGATCATCAGGGCGCAATTGATGTTTCAAGCAACTCTAAAAGCGTAAGATGCTCATCACATAAGAGGAGGGTGGCCCTTCCTTTTCCTTGCCATTTTCCCATAAGACTATTCCTTTGAATTAATCAGAGACTGCGCCGTGCTCGACGCGGTCTCTCGTTTTCTCGGAGATTTAATCAACTCCCAACCTTTTTCCAACAGTCCGGAAGTCGCATACCCCAGACAAATCATAAACAACATCAGTTGAGGAAGGGCCATGACGGACACCAGGATCAAGACAGCCCAGACTAAATACATGAAATGATGTTGGCCCTGAAACTTCAGCTGCTTCATACTGCGATACTTCACAGTACTGACCATCAGAAACGACATGAGCAAGCTCAACGCGATCACCACATAGGGGAGGACAACTTCCGACAGGTGTCCGATATGCTTATCGAAAATATAGAACGTCGAGATGAAGCCAGCCGCAGCGGGGATGGGCAATCCCATAAAATATCGACTGTCCCCGCTACTTCCAATAACGTTGAATCTGGCTAATCGGAGCGCGCCGCAGGCCACATAGGCGAACATGATCGCCGCACCTAACATACCAGGAGATTTCAATGCCCAGACATATATCAAAATTCCCGGGGCGAGTCCAAAGGAAATGAGATCCGATAACGAATCATATTCAACACCAAACTCGCTTGTGCTATCGGTCAAACGGGCAGAGGTCCCATCCAAGACGTCAAATACCATGGCAATCAAAATCGCAATCGCCGCCGCTTGAAAACGGCCATGAAACACAAAAAGTACCGAGGCCAATCCGCTAAACAGATTACCCGTGGTCAAAATATTGGGGATGAGATGCACCCCCCGACGACGCTTGCCTTCTTTATTTTTAAAAATTCTGCCTTTCATGCGAACTCCGCGAGTATGGACTCTCCTCCTTTGACACGATCTCCCACCTTCACACGCACTCGACTATCGACCGGAAAAAATGTATCCATCCGTGAGCCAAAGCGGATCAGTCCAAATCGTTCCCCAGGAACAGCAACCTCTCCCGGCTCCACCCAACACACAATACGCCGAGCAATAAGCCCGGCCACTTGCACGCAGAGTACTTTTCTCTTCGATGGCGTTTCGATCATCAGCGCATTTTGTTCATTGTGGATAGTCGCATCGGGATCGCTTGCATTAATGAACTGCCCTGGTTGATAGGCCAGATCCACAACAGTTCCGGCACACGGCATTCGATTGATATGGACATCGAAAATATTCAAGAAAATGCTGATTCGAATGCTTTGATCTTTGAGATACCTCGGTTCGAATTCCTCTTGAACGGCAATGACCTTCCCATCGCCAGAAGCAAGAATCAAACCGTCACCTCGGGGAATCGTCCTGGGAGGATTGCGAAAAAACCACCCGGTAAAACAGGCGACCGCGCCTAGGGCGATGGAGACTTTTTTGCAACCCAACAATCCCGCTAACACAGCGGGAGTTGCCGCTCCCATAACAAAGGGGACACCTTCTTTTGCGATAGGGATCCCTTTCGCACGATCAGACATTCTGACTCATTTCTACTTTCAACATTCTTTTAATTTTTGTTCTGGTCAACCAGTTTATCGTTTTGCAACCAAGGCATCATCCCACGTAATTTTTTCCCGACTTCTTCGATGGGATGCTCTTCACCGCGCTTGAGCAACGCGTTGTACACGGGGCGATTGGCCTGATTTTCCAACACCCATTCCCGAGCAAACTCACCACTTTGGATTTCTTCAAGAATTTTTTTCATGGTGCGCTTGGTTTCACTGGTAATGATTCGTGATCCACGGGTGATATCACCGAATTTGGCGGTCGTACTTATTGAATACCGCATATTGGCGATTCCACCTTGATAGATTAAGTCTACAATAAGTTTGACTTCGTGCAAGCATTCAAAATAGGCCATTTCCGGGGAATACCCTGCTTCAACCAGCGTTTCATACCCAGCTTGGATTAAAGAGGTCAGCCCGCCACACAAGACCACTTGCTCACCAAAGAGATCGGTTTCTGTTTCCTCGCGAAAATTCGTTTCAATGACGCCAGCCCGTCCACCACCAATAGCTGAGGCATACGCCATCCCGACTTGAGTGGTATCCCCGCTGGGATCCTGATGCACCGCCAGCAAACATGGCACGCCACTTCCCTTGGTGTATTCCGAACGCACCAAATGGCCTGGTCCTTTCGGCGCCACCATAAACACATTCACTGTCGCAGGTGGCTGGATTTGCCCAAAGTGAATATTAAACCCATGACCAAAGGCAATGTACTTTCCATCTTTCAAATTGGGCGCAATGTCCTTTTGATAGATGGCTGGCTGCACTTCGTCCGGGGCCAAAATCATAATCACATCTGATTGCTTCACCGCATCGGCCACCGGCATCACCTTGATCCCCGTCGCTTCCGCCTTATTCCAGGAGGAACCCTCTCGGAGACCGACGACCACGTTGGCTCCACTGTCTTTCAAATTGAGCGCATGTGCATGGCCTTGGCTGCCAAATCCAATGATGGCCACTTTCTTTTTTAAAATTTTTTGTAAATCCGCATCTTTGTCATAAGAGATTTTCATAACCGGCTCCTTAGGGAATTAAGACGGCCAACACATAGAAGTGGTGTTGGCAAATCAATGGATTCGTTAGTTGGCTTTGGCAAGCGGTCTCGGCTGGCTCACCACCGCACGAATGGGTTCTCGCGCAATAGCAATCCGTCCAGTCCTAACGATTTCTTTTATGCCTAGAGGTTGGAGTAACTGGATAACGGCTTGAATCTTTTGCACAGCACCGGTCACTTCAATCGTATAAGACGTTGGGGACGAATCAATAACATTGGCTCGAAAAATATCGGCGATGCGTAGGGCCTCGGCTCGATCTTCTGATCGGGTGTGCACTTTAATCAAGGCCGTTTCACGAGTGACGGCATCACTTTCGTTCAGATCAACGACCTTGATGACATCAATGATTTTGTTCAGTTGCTTGAGAATCTGTTCGATAATTCGTTCATCACCACTTGTGACAATGGTCATCATCGACACGGTGGAGTCCAAGGTTGGAGCCACGGACAAGCTTTCGATATTAAAACCACGACCACTAAATAACCCCGCCACACGGGACAGAGATCCAGCTTTATTTTCCAATGTCACTGAAATGATATGTTCCACAACTACAATATCCTTTTACATTGTTAAAGTTGTTGGAAAAGGTTGTCCAGCAAGGCCGCAGGTCTTTTGGCTCGCGGAGCGTAAAGGCAGTACGGGAGCACGACAAAGGTCCAAGAACGCCGCTGGCGGCTTTTTTCAACAACTTTTTCTACGCTGTTAAAATGGTGTCCGTACTTTCTTTCTTCCCTGTGACTCCCGTAGCCAGTCGTTTTTGCAATTCTGGTGGATCTTCCAAAATCATTTCATGGTTGGATCCGCCGGCAGGAATCATAGGATAGCAATTTTCGAATTGGTACACCGGCACATCAATGAAGACCGGTTTGTCAATGGCAATCGCTTCACGAATGCCATCATCCACTTCATTCGGGGTATTAATCCGAAGACCAGCCGCACCATATGCT
>CAYMQW010000028.1:9446-11812 GCA_964392595.1 uncultured Nitrospiraceae bacterium | reverse complement strand
ATTTTGATACCTACCCTGAACGCTTCAAAATATATATTGCGAAGGTTGATGCAAGCGATTCTGAAGAAAATGAACCAACGTGTACTGTTCAGGAAGCGGGAAGCCTCACTGGAGAAGCTGTGTTGCCTCTGGAAATGAAGTCTCCAGCGGAAAGTCCAACCTGTGATTTGACAGAAACGCTCTACGACTATTTGCGTTTCGATAATGCAATTGGCACCTCTCCTATTTCACAATTTACGGTGGTAAAAGTGTTTTATCAGCATCAAATGTTGACACCCCTGGAATCGTTTTTGGAGGGTTCGGTGTTGAATTTTGATTCGGATGACCTGGATCCTGATCCGGACTCCATTCTCATCTCAAGCAAAGCTGTATTTTGAACACCTGGACTTAAGACGAAGACTCAGAAACGTTTGAATCCTGTCCCCTTTCGAAGGGCGTAGGTGACGTATCGCGCAGGCTTCGTGTATGACGGAGGATTGTGGTTATGAAACGCTGGAAGAATAATAAAAATATGTTGAAAATTGTGAAAGATCCTGCTACCCAGAAAACCCAAAACGGGGACCTTTGTGTGGCAAATGAACGTGGAATATTTTCCATGTTTACCGCGTTGGCAATCATGGGATTAGTGGGTTTTATGGCGTTGGGCGTTCAGGTTGGACAATGGTATGTGACACGGGCTGAACTCTCGAAAGCGGTTGATGCTGCCGCGTTTGCTGGCGCGAAGAATTATTCTAATCCGTATCTCAGCCCTACGGACCTCATGGCTGAAGTCGGGCAAGCGAATTTTTTTCCTGGCATGTTAGGAACGGATGGCGCGGCTGAGATAGTTGGCACGCTGGATCCCAATGAAAATGGGTTAGTGTTTGTCACAGGCAGCACCAGCGTGTTGAATACATTTGCGAAAGCCTATGACATCGATTCAACGTTGATCAGCACCAAGGGAAATGCACAACAGCGGGAAGCAGAGATTATGATGGTCTTAGACGAATCAGGGTCCATGGGTGGGGCAATGGGTGATCTGAAAGCGGGCGCCCAAAGTTTTTTAGACTTCTTCGAAAACACCGAACAACTTGACAAGTTTTCCCTCATCACGTTTGCCTCGGGCGTGACTCTAGAATTTGCCATGGATTATGATTATTTTCAGCCCATTTCCAATGCCATTGGTGATATGAACGCGGATGGAGGGACCAATACGGAAGATGCGCTTGATCAGGCAGATGGCCCCGGTGGTTTTACAGATCAGACTGGGATGTCAGGGGATGAAATCGTAAAGCAGTATTTAATCTTTTTTTCTGATGGAAACCCGACGGCCTTTCGAGGAACGTTCACGAGAAATGGAAACGATTATGATGCCGTGGGCTATGCCGCCGACTGGAATATCAGTTTGATGAATCCCAGTGAACAGTTTCAATATTTGAGCGTGAAACAATATGAAACAGGCGATGGGCTTTCTTCAGGCTCAACTGTGTGCCAGGCTGGCAACCCTCCTGAAGGGTATTCCAATACCAAATGGGGGGTATTAGACGATGCCGAGTACGGCGTGAATGGGTATAGTGAGTTTTCAGATGTCTATTATTCAGATCTGTTGAATACGACAAATCCTGAAATATGTAGCGTATCCATGTGGAGAGGAAGAGATTACGTCCAAGCCATCACCAAGCAGATGGCGATTGACCATGCACAGGAACTGAAGGACAGTGGCATCAAGATTTACACGATTGGCTTAGGCAGTATTGATCAAAGTTTTCTCTCTCGGATTGCAAGTGGGTCTACCTATGAATATTACGCGGCGGACTCTGGAGAACTGACAAGCCTCTTTCAACAAATTGCTGCGAACATCTCATTGCGTTTGGTTAAATAAGATGTTGCCAGGTGCTGGTTCGAATCGGCGATTATGAAGGAGTGGGCATCCTGTGGTACAGATTCTCCAGTTTTTAGCCGATGAAGAAGGTGCCGTTGCGCTTGAATATGCTCTGCTGGCTGGGGTAATTGTAACAGCCATCGTTGCTTCGGTCACGAATCTAGGGCAAATAGTCCAGCAATTTTTTGGTGACGCTGCCATGGGATGGTAGCGGTGAATAGAACACACAAGAATGTGGAGTACGGTCGTGTTGAAAAATAGCCGTGCCGGCTGAAGTATCCAGGTCGGGACGGCTGTTTTTTTTGAGTTCAGCCATGATGCCTCTGTTCTTTTCTCTGTTGGTTATAGTGTTAGTGGTGTTCGCTGCTGTCACGGATCTTCGATGGCACAAGATTCCGAATATCCTCACGTTTCCCGCTATGGGATTGGGTCTCGTGGGTCATGGGATTGCTCACGGATGGGATGGGATTGTGTTGAGCCTGGGTGGTTGGGCTCTAGGACTCCT
>CAYMQW010000028.1:0-9436 GCA_964392595.1 uncultured Nitrospiraceae bacterium | reverse complement strand
CTCCTGCTTCTTTTGGGATTTTACGCGATGGGTGGAATGGCGGCTGGTGATGTTAAGCTTCTGGCCGCAGTTGGCTCGATTCTTGGGCCTGAGAATGTGTTTCAGGTGTTTCTGATAGCAGCCATTCTCGGGGGGGTGTATGCCTTAGGGATGATGATTCAAGAGTCCGGATTGCAGGGTATGTCCCGTCGAGTGTGGGCCTTGGTGACAACAGTGGTGTTAACCGGAAAGGTCAAAGGAACGCTGACTGATCTTCAGCAATCCCAAATTAAATTACGCTATGGATTGGTTATTGCTCTTGGGACCATTGCGATACAGTTACCGAATTGAACTGGAGTAATTTGAAGAAATTCGAGCTGCGTAATTTTTCTTATGCCTCAATCTAAAGAAGAATGAGAACTTGCCGATAGGGAGAGGTGGAATGCTTTTCCTATCTGGGAAAAGAATTAGATGTTGTGGTCCATGAGCAAGAGAGTCGTATAAAATGTTTCGTAATCGTTCTTTCCTTTTTTTCGGATTGGCCGCTGTTCTAGCGCTGGTCACCTCTTTTATGGCGTATAGCTGGTTTCAAGGACAGAAACCTGCCCCACCAGTTGAGGTAACCAACAAAAAATTTCAAGGCACGCAGATTGTGGTTGCCAATGCGGATTTGCCATGGGGAACTCCGCTCACCAGCGATATGATGAAACTCATTGCGTATCCATCTGAATATTTGCCCGAGGGACAATTTGAGAGTCTTGAGACGCTTGAGGGGCGTGTGGTCTTAACCCATCTGAAACGTCATGAACCTATTTTGGAATCAAAACTGGCTCCACGTGATATTAAAACGGGGGGTGTGATTGGCGTGATGCACCCTGAAAGCCGCGCCATGTCAGTTCGAGTGAATGAAGTTGTGGGCTTGCCTGGATTTGTGAAACCTGGTGATCGAGTGGACATCATGGTGACATTCAAACGCCCGGGAAAAACGAAAGGCAAGGTCACGAAGACTGTCTTAGAAAATACTCTGGTGCTTGCAACTGGAACGGAGATGGAACGAAAGGGGCCAGGAGAAAAACCCAAGGCGGTGAAAGTGATTACGGTCGAAGTCTCGTTAGTTGAGGCGGAAAAGCTGGCATTAGCCTCAAATGAAGGGAAACTGCAATTGGCTCTTCGAAACCCTTTGAATGCAGAGCCGGAATTAACAAAAGGCGCAACTACTCAGTCCTTACTGACCTCGTATCGAACGGCTACTCGATCTCGACCAGTTGTGAAAAAAAGAAGGACTGCTCCACGACAAAGGGTTGAATTGATTACGGGGGAGGAACGGAAGCATCTGAAATTTTAACCCGACTTCCACTAACTCATGAATGCCAATTGACTGCCCTAATCTGATGAACAGAACGACGAATGTAAAATATTTTTTGTTTCCCCATTTATGGGTTGCACTGAAGGTCAGTGCCTTACTCGGAGTATTGTTGTTTATGATTTTGGGGGGACGCGCATCGGTTATGGCAGAGGGACTGGCCCTTGAGATTATCCAGGCTGCCAAGCCGCAAACCCTAAACCTCGTGGTTGGGAAGTCGGTCGTGTTACGGAGTCAAAAGCCGTTTAGACGGGCCTCATTAGCCAATCCTGAAATTGCCACGACACTGGTGTTGTCTCCCAAGCAACTGTATGTCAGTGGGAAAACGCTTGGAGTCACAAACCTGACGTTTTGGGGAAATGATGGGAAGGTGTTTGCTGTCTATGATGTTCACATTGTCCCTGATATTGACCAATTAAAGGCTCAGCTTCATGACCTATTCCCTGAAGAAAAAGACATACAAGTGAGAGCCGCGCACGATCATATTACCCTTGCAGGGTCTGTGTCAGGTCCTAATCTGCTGACACAAGTGTTGGATTTGGCTGAAAGTTATGCTCCGGAAAAGGTGAAAAACCTGATGAGTGTTCAAGGGGTTCAACAGGTTATGCTAGAGGTCACGATCGCGGAAATGCAGCGTGGGTTGCTCCGGCGATTGGGGGTGAACATGTCCAGGATTGGGCCTCGCCAGGAAAGCTTTTCACTTGGAACTCTCAACGATTTAAGCTCCTTCGCTACCAAGGGAGATGGTACTTTGGAGCTTTTTACTTCGGCGGCCACGAATTTTGTTTTTGGGTTTGGTCTTGGGACGGACCAATTGACCATCTTTTTAGATGCGTTGAAGCGACATAACTTAACCAAAATTCTTGCTGAACCCACTTTGGTTGTCATCAGTGGGCAAGAAGCCAATTTTCTCGCTGGGGGAGAATTTCCTGTTCCCATCCCTCAGGCCTTGGGGACGACTACAATCGAATATAAAGAATTTGGAGTCAGCTTAAATTTTGCTCCCACGGTTCTGAGTGGTGGGAAAATCGCTTTGAAAATTGCGCCAGAAGTTTCTGAATTAGATTTTTCAGGAGGCATTACAACAAATAGCTTTCTCATCCCCGCCATTCTGAGTCGGAAAGTCGAAACAGTTATTGAGCTGATGGATGGGCAAAGTTTTGCTATTGCGGGCCTTATGCAAGAGAACGTTGAGGAATCAATTAATAAGTATCCAGTTTTAGGCGATTTGCCAATTCTTGGTGCGTTGTTTCGTAGCTCAAGTTTTCAAAAAAAAGAAACTGAATTAGTGATTATTGTGACGGCTCATTTAGTCAAGCCCTTGGATAAGAAGACACAAACGCTCCCCACCGATGCCTATTTGGAACCTAACGACTTTGAATTCATGCTGATGGGGTATATGGAAGGTCGGAAACCTCAGAGTTTCCCGGGATCAAAAAAATCGGCATCTTCAAAAACGAGTGCAGTGACTCTTCCTGCTCCTGTCCCTATCGGAGGAGGGCTGGAAGGGGAGTTTGGACATCTTGCTCCTTAGAAGAATTGGGCAGAGATCTATGACTACACGGAAATTGTTGAATGTGTTTTTGCTGACGCTATTGTGTTCTGGACTCGAAGGGTGTCTGGCGTGGCCAGTGATGACTGAGAACTACGGACAACGTCCGATTGAAATGGGGAAACAAGATCAAGTGTTCTATCCTGCTGCTCCGCAGCCCACGAGGTTATCTAGTGATTTTGGAAAGGCTCAGCGAACGGTTATAGAAAGCCAAATCTTAAATCCTGAGGCCTCTGACAATTTGGAACCAGTCGAGGGGTTGGATGGGGATATGGGTGTAAAAGCGGTGACGCGTTATCGAGAATTTTTTGAGAAACCTCCATTTGCAGGAGCTGGAGGTGGGATCTCAGAGGACAGCGGAGGCTCAGGGGAATAATGAGTCAACAAGCATGGACGCCGGTTCGGCTGGGTGCCGACAAAGAGGGAAAAAAGAGCGATAAAGTGTCGGCTCATATTCTTGTCGACTTGGTGATTTATCAGGAAGCCGTCAAGAAGACGTTCCAAGACATTCTTGAAGGCCACCCAGAATTTCGGGTGAAAGATCCTAATGATACAGCCGTGCCCCGACTCGTGATTTTGGAGCTTGATGAGGATCCCGCGAAAACCTTCTCTTTTGTGGAATCAGTGGTCCAAGAAGTCCATGGGCGAGAAATATTTCTCACGTCGCCTCGGACGGATTCCTCGTTGTTGCTTGAAGCGTTGAGGACTGGGGCCAAAGAATTTTTCCCTCAACCCCTTCAACGGGATGATATTGAAGTCGCATTAAAGAAATGTGTCGCCCGATTCCATCACACCCCTCAGGAACCACAGAAAAAAATCGGCGACATCATCAGTGTCCTTGGGGGTAAGGGAGGTGTCGGGACAACCAGTGTGGCCGTGAATTTAGCCTTAACCCTTCAACAAGTCGCCCCAAGCCGATCAGTCGTGTTGGTTGAAGTGAATCAGCATGGTGGTGATTTAGCTATATTTCTTGATCTTCAGGCGTCGAATAGCCTACGTGATATTGCATCTGACCTTTCTCGGTTAGATGCCGCGCTTCTGAATCAAATTCTGTCAAAGCATTCATCAGGGATTCGTATTCTTCCCTCAGGGTATGACGATCTCAGTAGTGGTCGTCTTTCCCCTGATTCGATTGAGCCCATTCTGATGCTGCTTCAGTCTTTGTTTGACCAGGTGGTCATCGATTGTGGCCATGTGCTCGATCTTTCCACGAAAAAGGCCATAGAAATATCTTCGACCGTCTTGGTGGTGTCAACGCTCATTGTGCCGGTGATACATCGAACGAAACGCATTCTTGACCTCCTTCGAAACTCGGGGGTTGATGGAGGTAAAGTGAAGATCGTGTTTAATCGGTATAGTTCTGACGAAAAGGAGGTTCTCAAGGAAACGGAGGATGCTCTGAAATTAAAAACATCTTGGGTTATTGCCAATGACTACCCTGCATCTAGTGGGGCTATTAATAGTGGGACCCCCCTTGTTTTAGCATCGCCCCGCTCTCCGATCACACGGGCCTTCCACGATATGGTTGTCTCGATAGGGTATGGGAATGAAGACAAAAAGGAACGCTCGAATTGGGTTGGGCGTTTGCGTGGCATTATGGGTGGTCGAGCCAAACCTAAACAAGTTCAAGCGTCTTAACCCCCTCAACGCGTGAAGGAACCGCAAAGCCGTGTTTAGTCCAAATTGGGATGAAAGTGGTATCGGGGTTGCGGATCTTGGTGACCTGAACCATCGCTTGCACCGTCAAGTGATCGAATCTCTCGATCTCTCTGTTGTCTCTAAACTTGATCCTGAACTTCTGAAATCTGAACTCAGTAATCTTGTTGAGCATCTTCTCGATCAGGAGTCGATTCCCCTTAATACTCGAGAACGCGAGCAACTCATCACCCAAATTCAAAATGAAGTTATGGGCCTGGGTCCGCTTGAGCCCTTGGTGCAGGATCAAACGATCAACGATATCCTGGTCAATCGTTGCGACCAAATCTATGTTGAGCGTGCCGGGAAACTTGAACTGACTGATGTCAAGTTTCGTGACGAAGCCCATTTACGCAAAGTCATTGAAAAGATTGTTTCAGCTATCGGTCGTCGTATTGATGAGTCGTCCCCAATGTGTGACTGCCGCCTTGCGGATGGGTCACGGGTCAATGCCATTATCCCGCCTTTGGCCTTGGATGGGTCCTCAATCTCCATTCGAAAGTTCAGTAAAGATAAACTGGAGATTAGCGATTTAGTGAATAAACGATCATTGACGCCGGAAATCGCGGAGTTGCTGGAGGGGATTGTGAAGGCCAGGTTGAATGTCATTATTTCCGGTGGAACAGGGTGTGGCAAAACGACCATCTTAAATATTTTATCAAGTTTCATACCTGATGATGAACGAATTATTACCATCGAAGATGCTGCGGAGTTGCAGCTTCGTCAAGCCCATGTTGTCCGGTTAGAGACACGTCCGCCCAATGTCGAAGGAAAGGGTGAAGTCAATCAGCGTGATTTGGTGAAGAACTGTTTGCGGATGCGACCTGATCGGATTGTGATGGGAGAATGCCGGGGGGCGGAAACATTAGATATGCTTCAGGCTATGAACACGGGGCATGATGGGTCTCTCACCACCATTCACGCGAACACGCCAAGAGATGCGATGACTCGGATCGAAACGCTGGTGGCATTGGCCGGTTTGAATATCAGTACGAAAGGTCTTCGCCATTATATTAGTTCCGCGATTGACGTGGTTCTCCAATTGACTCGAATGTCGGATGGGTCCCGCAAGGTAACCAGTTTGCAAGAAGTCACGGGCATGGAAGGCGAAATTATCACGCTCCAGGAAATCTTTACATTTGAGCAAACTGGCCTCACCGAAGATCGAAAGGTCATTGGAAAATTTGCCGCAACTGGCGTGAGGCCGAAGTTCGCGCAGAAATTCCAAGCCTTGGGAATTGAATTGTCCCCAGAACTCTTTGATCCCCTGAAAGTCTATGAAGTGTAACGCTGTATCAATCGGCAGCTTTTAGGGTGGGGTGCACATGATATTGACAAGCAGGGAAATGGTCATCATATGACGCTAGTTATCAGCTTGGGCATTTTTCTGACCCTGCTACTCTTCTTTGAAGGTGGGCGATCGGCCTATCATGCGTATCTCAATCCTAAAACCAAAGCCCTGAAACGCCGATTACGGGGGGCGGCTCAGGCTCCGTCAGCGCGATCGGCGGTTGATCAAGTCGACGTGTTGCGTAAGAGGGCAGCAAGTGGGCTTCCCTGGCTGGACGCCTTGTTGGTTCGTTTGCCTCGATTAGATTCGATTGAACGTACCCTTCAGCAGGCGAACAGTTCCATGCCCCTTGGAGTTTTCTTACTTGTGTCAGGAGTTTTGGCGTGTGTGGGATTAGTGATTGCGGCATTTCAAAATACCAATCTTCTCATCATGCTTCTGGCAACCGTGCTTGGGGGGAGTTTGCCCTTTGTCTATATGGCAAAGCAGCGAAGCCAACGATTTGAAGAGTTCCAAATCCAATTGCCCGATGCCCTTGACCTTGTCTCGCGATCATTGCGCGCAGGGCATGCTTTCGGGGTGGGGATGAAGATGGTCGGGGATGAATTCCCGGATCCCATAGGGCCTGAGTTTAACCGAGCGGTCGAAGAAATTTCCTTTGGCATTGAGGTAGGTGAGGCATTGAAAAACCTGTCGAAACGCATTGAGTGTGTTGACCTTCGATTCTTTGTCACCGCTTTGAATGTTCAACGTGAGACAGGGGGGAATTTGGCGGAGATTCTTGAATCGATTAGTTCTCTCATTCGGCAACGGTTTGAATTGTTAGGACGAGTCAAAGCGATATCAGCCGAAGGTCGTTTGTCCGCCATTGTCTTGTTTGTCTTGCCCTTCGGAGTTGGAGGTCTTTTGTGGTACCTCAGCCCCTCCTATATAGACCTCTTGTTCACGGATCCCCTGGGGCACGATATGGTGGCTGTCGTTGGGACCATGTTAGTCATTGGGGCAATCATCATGAAGAAAATGATCGCGATTAAAGTGTGAGTGTATCCATGGACCAACCGTTGTTGATCAGTCTCATGCTGTTCATGATGACCCTGCTTGTATTAGTTGGGGCTTTTTCTAGTATTCGCTCACGGCAAACGGCCAAGAATTGGGGCGAGCGCATTCGAGGAAAAACACACGAGGTCGAAACGACGGAGGCGCAAAAAGGCGTCGCGTATCTCAGTGGAGAGTTTTTTAAACTCTTGGAACGGTTGGGGCAGGCCACCAAACCCAAAGATCAGGCTGAGACGTCTCGACTTCGAAAAACCTTGATTACCGCGGGCTATCGAGGGGCTGCAGCCCCTTTCATATTCTTAGGCAGTCAACTGTTTTGTGCGGTGGTGGTCGGAATGTTGTTTTTTGTCTTTGGAACTGAGTTGGTAAAGGATATTCCCTCAAATTATGTGCCCCTCTTAATTGCGGGATGTGCATTTGGGGGATTTAAGGCGCCCCAACTCTGGCTGTCATTTGCCGTGACGGGACGAAAGGAAAAACTGTCAGATGGTTTTCCCGATGCCTTGGATTTAATCGTGGTCTGTGTTGAAGCTGGCCTTGGACTCGATCAAGCCCTTGCACGGGTTGGCGAAGAAATTAAAACCGGTCACCCTGCATTAAGTGAAGAGTTTCAACTTGTGAGCTTAGAATTGCGAGCAGGCTTTACGCGCGGAGAAGCATTACGAAATTTGGGGGAGCGAACGGATCTTAGGGAGATTCAAAGTTTAATTGCCTTGCTGGTTCAAACCGACCGGTTTGGGACTAGTGTTGGGCAGGCACTTCGAGTCCATTCAGATTCAATGCGAACGAATCGACGATTACGGGCAGAGGAATTAGCCGCCAAGTTGCCGGTGAAGTTGATGCTTCCACTCATTCTTTTCATATTTCCGGCATTGATGGTGGTGCTTATTGGGCCTGGTATAATTCGAGTGATGCGGAATTTGATGCCTGCCATGGGGTAGCGAGTAGTGACAGTGATGAAATGTGGAAAATTTGAGTCCTATCAGGTCAATGACAAAGGATCGTGATATGAAATGTCTACCAATATACTGGTGTGTTATTTTTTGTAGCATGTGTTTAGGAGGTTTTTCTGGATGCGCTACAGAATGGACCGGCAAATTTAAGACCCCGGATGGGAATTACGAGCAAATCCTCGAAAAGCAAAAGGCTGGTATTGCGCAACAAGAGCCTCTTAGCACTTTGCCAGATATGACAGTTGAAGAGTATGAGAAGCTTGGGGATGCCCATATGCGGCAGGGCCGATTCGGACTGGCTGTGGCGCAATACGGACAGGTGTTGGCAAAGGAGTCAGAACGGATAAGCGTTCGGTATAAGATGGCAGTGTCGTTGCTCCAGAAAAGGCAAACCAAAGAGGCCTATAAGCATTTCCAAAAGATTCTTGAACAGGATGATCAATTTGCTTTGGCCTACGAAGGTAAGGGGCAGGCCCTGTTAATCCAAGGGGATTTATTTGGTGCCGATCAAGCCTTCCGGAAGGCCCTTAACTTGAACCCCAAACTGTGGCGATCCCACAATTACTTGGGAATTATGGCCGATCGACGTCATCTTCATCTCTCAGCCATTGAGGCCTATAAAGAGGCATTGTCCATCCACCCACGAGAAGGGGCGGTCTTGAATAATTTGGGCATGGCCCATTATATGAATCGACACTACCGCCAAGCGGCAAAAAACTTTTACCAGGCCATGCAGGAAGGCATCGATTCGCCAAAAGTCGCGAATAATTTGGGCTTGGCTCTGTCCAAGCTTGGCCGTTTTCCCCAAGCTTTTGATGCCTTTAAAAAAAGTACGAATCCGGCCAAGGCCTATAACAATGTTGGGATAGCGCTCCTTGAAGCCCGGCAGCCATGGCGTGCGATATCGTGTTTTAAAAAAGCCATTGATCTGGAACCGACGTATTATGAAAAAGCCAAAGACAATCTCGATCAAGCGAAACGGGCTGCGGGCCAAGTAGGTAGAAAATCGTCATCCAAAAGGACTCCCTGTCTGTAATTGAGGGGAAATTGGTAACTACTCAGGTATTTAGGCTGAAGGCTATCACTCATATTCCCTGTAGTTTTGCATGCTCACGCATGATTGCCCTGTAAAAACCTTCGGCCTTCAGTCTATCCACCTGAGTAGTTACGGAAATTGTGCAAATGAAGTTCACGTGCCCTTGGCCATGAACTTATTTTTTCTTCTTTGATTGTTTCGCGACGATTGAAAATCGTGGTGATGTGATCGCTTCACTCCGACAACTCGGGCAACGGCTTGGTCTTTTCAGGCGAGTTCGATTCCGAAACGCAAACCCGCAATCCTGACATTCTGGTTCTTCCATGACAAATTGTTGTGATGTACTGCGTTGAAGTGAACGCATAATATGGGCCAGGTGATCTTCCACCAGTCGTTCTGGGAGGTGAACATGGCTGGCCAGATCCCGAGCCGAAAACGCATGCTGGGTGAGTAACCCCATGAGGTGTTGACGGACGGTTTTTGGAGTGGTATCCATTTTACAGTTATTTCG
>CAYMQW010000027.1:0-11846 GCA_964392595.1 uncultured Nitrospiraceae bacterium | reverse complement strand
GCTCCGCGCGTCAAAATGGCTGCGGCCTTGCCCGTGGAAGGGCGCGTCTTGGCGCGCTTGGGTTGGGCGGGTCAGACAACGGACTTTTTTGAACATTCCCTCTCACTGATATCGGTCACCATCTTGAAGCATCTATGGCGCATGGATCTGAACTATTCAATCGCCCCTTAATCGACTCTCAAATTCATGACCCAACACGACCGCTCGACTATCACTAAGATTCAACTCTGGGCTCTGGACATTCCCACCACCGACCCGTTTGTCGTCGCCACGGGTCAATTGCGCACGGCGCAAAATATCTTTGCTCAGATCACCCTTCAGGATGGATCGGAGGGCTTTGGAGAAATCGCGCCTTTTACGGATTTAACCGGGGAGACGGTGGAAGGCAGTGTCACGACGGCTCAAACACTTGCCACCTCTTTGCTCGGAACCTCTGCTGCACATTACCGGCGTTCCGCTCAACAGCTTCAGGAAATGGCCCCGGATTTTCCTGCTGCACGATGTGGCATCGAAACCGCCTTGCTCGATGCCTTCTGCCGATCCGCCAACATTCCCCTTTGGGCGTTGTGGGGTGGCGCGGATGTAAGAGCGCGCGAAACGGATATCACGATTCCGATTACCACTTGCGTTCGAACGCTGGCTCTCGCGAAAGAATGGTATGCGCAAGATTTTCGCCTGTTCAAAATGAAAGTCGGGCATGATGTGGATGAAGATATTCGTCGAATCGAAACCATTCACCAACATTTTCCGGATGTCGCCTTTTTGGTCGATCCCAATCAGGGTTTTACCCGTGTCACCGCCAGCGCGTTTATTGAAGGTGTAAAAAAAGTCGGCGGCAGCATTGTGCTTTTGGAGCAACCCTTACCTAAAGACGACCTGGAAGGATCCGCATGGTTGCGCCAAACTTTTCACATTCCGATTGCGGCGGATGAATCCGTACGAACAGTGGCCGATGCGAAAAGAGTCATTCAATACGAGGCGGCCGATTGCATTAATTTGAAAATCACCAAAAGTGGCGTGATGGAGACCCTGGACATTGTGTCTCTGGCCAAACACTCCGGCATACAGCTCATGATCGGCGGGATGGTAGAAACACGAGTGGCCATGGGTTGTTCATTCGGTCTCGTGCTCGGGTTGGGCGGCATCGAACATTTGGACCTGGACACCCCACTGCTCCTGGAACACGATCCAGTGGAAGGTGGATTTGCCTACCAGGACGCCCGGTTACAACCCTGGTCGGGTTCTGGGTTGGATGTTTGTCTGACTCCCCCTGCACAGTCGATTGTCATCGAGTAAAATGGTTTTGACAGAAGGGTGTCTTTTTGAGCCCAGCCAGGAAATGCTTCGAGATTCGAGCACAAGCAATGTGTGACATGCCGCACAGCCGACATGTGAGGATTGGACCTTGACGAAGAAGAAACCAGGCTCTATGCTCCAGCAGTTGTCACCAGCTGACCAGCCCTTCATGAGGTCAACTTCCACTGTTTATGGCACCTCTGTTTTTTGACCTCATCGCCATCGACAATTGGCAACCTCGATATCAAGCATGCACTATCTTACAGTTCTTATACTAACACTGCTTTCTTTTGTGCCTTGGACCTCCACGACCCTCCCGTCGGTTCATGCTCAGACTACGCCAGTCAGCTCCAATGTAGAGGACCCGGAAGCCGTGATCAGATTACTAGTTGAGGCCAATGCCAACAAAGACCTTGCAACCATGAAAAAATACATGGGAGGAGACACACGCGGCGTTGGCTATACCATCGGCGGGCGAAAGTTTGTGGGATGGGAGGAGTTGGCCAGTGTGATGGAAATTGAATTCCGCACCGTCGAACAGTTACTTATTCCCATTACGGAACTTCAGGTTTGGCAGCGCCAGAACATCGCATGGTTCGCCATGGAATTGGATTACACGCGAGTGACCAAGGACAAAAATGGCCTAACCACCACGGTGATTCCGTTGCGTGAAACTGGGGTTTTGGAACGCCGAGATGGAACCTGGCAACTAGTCAATTGGCATGAAAGCCTACAAAAGCCCATGGCCATTACTGCCAATACCTCACAGAGCCCCTCGACCGAATCCCTTTCCAACATGACACCACACCCACTGAACCTGAGTGGAGTTTGGGAAGTGCAAGAGGAAGACAAAACCTATCAAGCCACACTCGACGCGGAAGGGAGCGGACCCTACACCCACGAACAGGGAATGTTCAGCACAACGGAACTTGATGGCCGATTGTGGTCAGGAACCTGGGAGCAAAAAGGGAATGATCGAGAAGGCGGATTTGAAGTGCTCCTCTCTGAAGACCTTACAACCGCCGAAGGAGTGTGGTGGTACACGCGTGTCGAAGAACACAAAAACATCCCCCCTCGAATTCATGGTGGAACATACTTCTTTACACGAATTGGCCCAACCGACACTCAACATACCCAGCAGGATTAATTCAATACGCTACGTTATGCATACCTCCAAAGACTGACATCATCTTACATTCATCCGAGAAGGAGATATTCAATGCGTCACCTTATATTCGGGTTAGCATGCCTGTTCCTCACAACAACCATTGCCCTGGCGCACGAAAAGAGCCACCAACATCAGCAGGTCCCGACATTAGACAAAACCACGACCACGGTGTCCATTGAAGACGATAAAGTCACCATCACCTTTGGACCGATTGACCTCCCCGCAGGGCATGAAGGAGACCTGGCTGCGAGCATGCCCAGACATTTCTTTAACATGCCAGAGCTCCGGTATATGACGGGATATAAAGCTGAAGTCTTTACCATGGAAGACGGCCCGATGCCCAAAGAATATCTTCATCACCTCCTCCTCCTTGATATGGATGAACCCAGCATTTCTTGTCCTGGAGAACCCTTATTCATGGCTGGAGCCGGAATGGAAATGACGGACACGCGATTCCCGAGTGGCAATGGGGTGAAACTTGACCCTTCACATAAACTCATGACCTTAGTGGCCTTTTATCACAAGGTCCCACCGACGAAAAATGTGTATGCACGATTTACGATGTATCTGGCACCCAAAGGGGCCAAGATGGTGCCATTAGAGGTCTACCAAGTAGGGGTCAATGTCGTCTGCTTCAGCAAATTCGATCAACGCCCGTCCAATCAAAGCGATGAAGGCATTAGCATTCAGCCCGGAGTCCAAGTGAACACGGCCCCCCTACGATTTTTGGTCGATGGATGTGTGAAGTATGCCTATCCCCATAGCCACAACGGAGCGTTATTGATTGCCTTGGAAAATCGAACCAGCAATGAAACCTTGCTTCGAACCGTGCCCAAAGTGACGCAAGATGGCACGCTGATTGAATTTCCTCTTCATCAGGTCTATTCCGATGCCCAAGGGTTTTCAGTGAACACCAAAGAGGATTACGAAATGGTGCTGGTCCATCACCGGCCACTACAGCAAAAGGCCGAGGCCTGGGGCATGGGCAATTACCTACTCTACATGACTCGCGGGGAATGCCAAACCCTCGCGAAAAATACCGCACCGTAAGAAGAACAACTTCGTGATGCGTGATGCGTAAAGCGTAGAAGAAAAATAGCTGTCCTTTCTTCCTTACGCTTTACGCTTCACGCATCACATTCAGCTTCATGTTTCACCATTCCCTTGCAACAACCTGAGTCGCTGGTTAGGATAAGACCATGATCCGCGACACAAGACCCACCGAGGTAACATCCATTTCCCGTTCCATCTACAAGAAAGGCATTATTGAGATTCTGCCTTTCTTATTGTTTCTTTTCGTCTTTCCACCCTTGGCCTTCAGCCAAAATCTGGAATCATTTGAACAACGCGTTACCGAACACACCTTACAAAACGGGTGGACATTCATTTTGGTTGAACGGCCCGTCGCACCCGTCTTCGCCTTCATGACACGAGTGAATGTCGGGTCCGCGCAAGAAGGCGCTGGAGTGACCGGGCTCGCGCATATGTTCGAACATATGGCCTTCAAAGGCACACCGAGACTCGGTACCAAGGATTACCCCAAGGAAAAAGTTGCCCTAGAAAAACTTGAACAGGCCTATCTCGCCTACCAGGCAGCGCGACTTGATACTCAAGCCGACACCCAGCACGTCAAAGAACTATTTTCCACGTTTAAGGAAAAACAACGAGCCGCTTCACAGTTCGTGAAGAAAAATGAATTTGGCGATATTATCGAACGCGAAGGGGGTGTGGCTCTTAATGCCTTCACCAGCGCGGACGTGACCGGCTATTTCTATGCGCTGCCGTCGAATAAAGTCGAACTGTTTGCTTACCTCGAATCCGAACGATTTTTGCAACCTGTGTTTCGTGAATTTTACGAAGAACGCGATGTGGTAATGGAAGAACGGCGTATGCGAACGGAAAGCCGTCCCATTGGCCGACTGTTAGAGCAGTTTACCGCCACATCGTTTACGGCCCATCCGTATCATCATCCCGTCATTGGCTACGCCAGCGATATTCAGTCCTATACAATGACCGACGCACTCGGGTTTTACCAAACCTATTACGTGCCCACGAACATGGTGACAGCCATTGTCGGCGACATCCACCCCAAGACGCTGATCCCCCTGCTAGAAAAGTATTTTGGACGAATTCCCTCGGCCCCGAAATCGCCTTCACTTCGAACTGTCGAACCGCCATCCATAGCAGAAAAATCCATCACACTCAAAGATCCGTCACAACCATTTTATCTTGAGGGCTACCATAAGCCTTCGATCGCCCATCACGATCAGCCGGTCTTTGATGCCATCGATGACATTCTGACGAACGGTCGCACTTCACGTTTCTACCGTTCACTCGTCCGGGACAAAAAAATTGCCGTCTCAGCGGGCGCGTATGGTGCCTACCCAGGCGAAAAATATCCGCACCTGTGGGTGGCTTATGCCGTTCCGGGACGAGGTGTGAAAAACCAAACAGTTCAGAAAGCGATTCGAGAAGAACTTGAACGACTCAAGACGGAAGACGTCACGGATGAAGAATTAGCCAAATTCCGCACCCGAGCCAAAGCCAGCTTAATTTATTCATTAAAGAGCAATCTTGGCCTCGCCATGAGTTTGACCGACTATCAGACCCTATTTGGTGATTGGCGAGAACTATTCCGCTACATCGAACGATTCGATACGGTCACGAAAGCTGACATTCGCCGAGTGGCCAACCAAACCTTTAAGGAATCCAATCGAGTGGTCGCACAAATCGAAACCGTGGTGCCTCCAACACGTCAACCTTAATGAACACATTAGGCCAACGAGATATGACTTCCCGAACAACGCATTCCAGGGGAACGGCGTCACCCCAAACCCCAATGCTGGCTCAAGGGCTTGTGGTATTCGTGACCTGCCTTCTAGCCATCCCGGCATGGAGCCAAGTCGAGCGAGTCGAGCAACTCAGCTTCCCTCCTCTTCCCGAAATCAACATCCCCGAACCCACGCGGGTTGTGTTGGATAATGGCCTCGTGGTCCTTTTGTTAGAAGATCATGAATTACCGATCGTGTCGGTTTCAGCCAGAATTCGAACAGGATCTCGCTTCGAGCCTAAGGATAAAATCGGGCTGGCTGGAATGACCGGAACCGTGATGCGCAGTGGTGGCACCACCACCCTGGGCGGCGACAAGTTGGATGATTATTTAGAAGGCAAAGCCGCGTCCATTGAAACCGGCATTGGCACCACCGTAGGCACCGCCTCAATGAGTAGCCTGATCGAAGACTTCGAAGACGTGTTCAAAGTCTTTGTCGATGTTCTCAGACATCCCAGCTTCGCTTCGGAAAAGTTGGCGATTGCGAAAAACCAGCTTATGGCCGGGATCGCCCGACAGAATGATAACCCCGATGGCATCGTGTCACGTGAATTTGCCAAACTCGTATATGGAACGCACTCTCCGTATGCCTCCCAGGAAACGTATGCCACGGTTGGAAGCATTTCTCGTGACGATCTCATCGCCTGGCATAAAAAATATTATCACCCAAATCGAATACTTCTCGGTCTCGTTGGAGATTTCAAAACAAAAGAGGCACTGGCCCTCGTCAGACGGGTACTTGGGGAATGGCCGAAAGGGCCGGAATTTTCCGACCCCGACGTTCCCTTTCAACAGTCCACAACACGCGGCGTCTACTATATTGAAAAGAACAACATGACGCAGGCCAAAATCATCATTGGCCACATAGGACTCATTCGAAAGCATCCGGACTATCATTCGGTTGTCATCATGAATCAAATTTTATCAGGATCCTTTGGGGCACGACTGTTTTCCAGCATTCGGTCAAAGCAAGGCTTGGCCTATGATGTCCGTGGCGGTGTGGGGTTTGGGTGGGATTATCCGGCCACTGCCAATTTCTCGATGTCCACCAAAACCGAAACCACACAGGCAGGAATTGATGCGCTTATTGAAGAAACTCATAAGATCATGAAGACCGAACCGCCGACCGATGAAGAAGTGCAAAACGCCAAAGCCAGCCTTTTAAACTCCTTTGTCTTTTCTGTGGATTCCCCAGGCAAAGTCCTTGGAAAATTCCTTACCTACGAATACTACGGCTATCCCTCGGATTGGATGACTCGGTTTCGCAATGGCATTGAACGTGTCACCACGGAGCAAGTCCGACGGACCGCGAAACAACATATAAAACCTGATCAATTTGTGATCTTGGTGGTCGGACCTCGCAAAGGAACTGCATCAGCATTGGCCCGTTACGACAAGGTTCATGAACTCGACATTTCGATTCCAGGGTCGTAAAGTGAGTGGGCAAATCGCACCCCGCAGGAAACTCTTTTTATGAAGCCCTACGTCACACGCACGCTCAGGTTTTTTCTTTCCTCAGTCTTACTCCTGACCACCGGATGCGCCAGTAACCCATACACAGACCGTTCCCAATTTCTCCTGATTTCTGAAGACAGCGAAGTGCAAATGGGCGAACAATCTTATGCACAAGTCCTCGGAGACCCCAATATCAAAATATCAAAGAACCCTGCTGAAGTCACTCCAGTTAAGCGCGTAGCCGAACGCATCATTGCTGCAGCCAAACGATCCAAATACGCCAAGCGCGCCCAAAGCTTTAAATGGGAAGTGACTGTCATCAAAGATGACAGAACCAAAAATGCCTGGGCGCTTCCGGGTGGCAAAATCGCCTTTTACACCGGAATTTTTCCCGAGGCTAAAAATGAAAATGGGCTCGCCGCCATCATGGGGCATGAAGTGGTCCATGCTCTGGCCAGACATGGTGCGGAACGCATGAGCACAAACTCGGCAGCCCAATTAGGCCTATCCGTCGTAACAATCGCCCTTGGCGTAGGCCCGGTTGGCGGTCAACTCGCCAGCCAAGCAGTTGGCCTTGGGATACTGCTCCCCTTTAGCCGCAGCCATGAATCAGAAGCCGACTACATTGGGTTACTGCTCGCTGCCGAGGCTGGGTATGACCCACGGGAATCCGTTCGACTTTGGCAACGCATGGCGCAATCATCCAAAGGTGCGCCACCGGAATTTCTTTCCACTCATCCCGCAAATGAAACACGCATTTCTGATCTTCAAAAATGGATGCCCGAAGCCATGGACATCTATAATCGTTCAAAAAAAGCCTCAGTGTCGGCACTTCCAAGAATCTCTCCGCCTCCCCCGAAGAAAAAGCCTGCTCCAAAACGACGCTAACCACTCTCTAGGAAAAAACCGTCGCTGGTTGCTAGTCGCTGGTCGTTGGAAAGAACCGGAGGACGAGCATTTATCACAAAATTTCTTAACACCAGCGACTAGCAACGAGCGACCAGCAACGGAATTTGTGTTTGCCCCCAGTGCTCGCTATGCTCTGGAACCTATGGCCTCCCAGCTCTCGCTTCCAAAAGTCCATCTGCTATCCGCCCTTGTTCTACTCACGTTTGCCGCTTGTGGTGGAAGCGGAGAAGCCGTGGTTGAGGTAGCACTACACCCTACCAAACCCAACATTTTATACATCGCAACGAATGACTACATTTTTAAAACGCGCGACGAAGGCAAAACCTGGAAAAACGTGTCCAAGGGCATGACTCACTCGCGAGTGATCTCTCTTGCGGTAGACCCTTTGCTTCCAGCAAATGTCTATGCCGGGACCAAAGGCGATGCCGTGTTCAAAAGTTTTAGTGGAGGACAACGGTGGCGAGCAAGACGAGCTGGGCTCGCAAGTGTGACCATCACGTCCGTGGTGCATGAACTGAAATTTGTTCCAGGATCAAGTCAACATCTGTTTGCCGCCACATCGATGGGCGTATTCGAAACTGAAAACGGTGGCGATACGTGGATCAAACGCATGGAGGGCATGATCGAGGTTCTCATGGTGGTGACGGTAGATGTGGATCCCAACCAACCCCAAACTGTCTATGCGGGAACCAGCGGTGGAGTGTACAAATCCATTGATGGTTCCAAGACATGGATAAAGATCAACAACGGACTCGTGCCGCCGGATATCCTCAAATCTTCCAGAGCGCTCAGCGTCGTCAAAGTCAAAATTGATCCGCATCATCCCGATACCGTGTACGCCGCCACACTAAAGGGGCTGTACAAAACCACTAATGCTGGAAACTCCTGGCAACACATTGCTGAATCCCTCCCCGACCAATTTCTCAGCGACCTCGTCTTGGATTCGGCACATCCTGACGTGCTATATGTGGCCAGCCGCAAAGGCGTCCACAAAAGCCTCGATGGAGGGGCAACCTGGCAAGCGAGGAATGAAGGATTAACCAACCTGAATATCCGCGCCTTTGCGATCAGCACCAAGAACTCACAAACCTTGTATGCCGGCACAAACCTCGAAGGCCTCTTTCGCTCCAGAAACGGCGGCCAGTCCTGGGAACCGGTTCCGCTCAAACAATCCACACCACCAGCTTAACTACCCCCAGGGACACCAAATGGATAGATGGGCGGCGTTCAATGCCATTTCTCCTGAATGGTTTTTAATCTCTTGCGCAATCTCAACCCTGTCATGTCGAGTCTTACGAGAAATTTTTCCCTCGATAGATATCACACGTCACGGATTTCTCACATCCTCCCATCCTTGCTCCATTGCAAAAGCTTCATAGGATCGTTAGTCTGTACATGACATTAACAGCAACCACGATTTCTAATTAATCAAAACCATCCACATTGTCAATTTTCAAGGAGAACAACCATGGCAAAAGCACGTGCCCGGCATATTTTGGTTCCAACAGAAGAAGCTTGCAATGATTTGAAAACCAAAATTGAAGGCGGAGCTAATTTTGCGGCATTGGCCAAGGAGCATTCCTCCTGTCCTTCGGGAAAACAGGGTGGAGACTTGGGCGAGTTTGGCCCAGGCCAAATGGTGAAGGAATTTGATGCCGTGGTATTTCACGAAGAGATGGGAAAGGTCCACGGCCCGGTGAAGACTCAGTTCGGGTACCATCTGTTGGAAATTATGAGCCGCTCGTAGGTTACACCTTTCTATATAGTGGCAACGGGATTTTGATGGGAGGCTTGGGTGATTGCGCGAACCCTTAGGCCTTCCATTTTTTTTCGGCCTGACCTTTTGTGTCTCCTAGCGCACCAACCTATGCGTGAAAACCTGCCGACTTCAATTATTTTTTTTCTCCTGCCAGGATGCTTGCTTGGATTTCCCTTTCTTGGGTTCATGATTTCTGGGCAACCGCTCGCTCCCCTTCTTGAATTTCCCCCTTCCACATCAACCGTCACCCACGCTCCTTTTTCCTGGATAGTCTTTGGATTATTCAGTGTGGTCGAAGTAGGATTGATCGCTAGCCTGCTATTTTTGCTTTTTGGAAGTTCCTCAACCTCGGCCACACCATTATCCGCTCCTCCACGTACTCGATTTCCCTGGTGGGGTTGGGTCAGCCTCGGAGCACTCTTTTTCTTTTGGTTTTTGGCTTGGACTCGTTTTGCATGGTTCGCGGATTTCCAAGGCCTCACCTTCACACCCCTCTGGATTTCGTTCATCATTTATCTGAACGCCCTGTCGTATCAACGCACAGGCCAGTGTCTCTTATTAAACCACCCGAGATTTTTCCTTTCTTTATTTTTGTGGAGCGCGATGTTTTGGTGGTACTTCGAATACCTCAATCGATTCGTCCAAAACTGGCGTTACGTTGGGGTAGAGCCGATGACCGCGACATACTATGTCATGCATAGCACACTTGCCTTTTCCACGGTCCTACCGGCTGTGTTCAGTGCCTGCCATTTTTTACACACGTTTCCATTTCTGTCGAATCGTACCTTCCAACGGCCATTGAACATTTCTCGGCAAACACATTTCGCGTGGATTCTATTGTTCTTTGGCAGCACATGCCTCGTGGGATTAGCCATCTGGCCCAACTATCTTTTCTCGTTCTTGTGGATTGGGCCCTTGCTATTCATGCTGGGTATTCAGATACGATGGGGCACAAGCACGATTGTTTCAGCTCTTCGTGAGGGCCACTGGCAAGCACTGACCATTCCAGCTTGTGCGGCAATACTGTGCGGATTCTTTTGGGAATTGTGGAATGTTTACAGCGCGGCGAAGTGGGTGTATTCGATTCCGTTTGTGGATCGATTTCACCTTTTCGAGATACCCATCTTGGGCTATGCCGGTTACGTGCCGTTTGGGTTGGAATGTGTCGTGGCAGTGGATTTCTTTTCCAGGGGACGACAGCGCTTGGATTTCATGGGTTGGTCGAACAACCGTGGATAGTTGTTGCTTTTGATTGTCGATGTTCGAAGAAGACTCGTCATAATAGCTGGCATGATTCCTGTATGCATCGTGACCTCGCTTAATGACCTTGTTTCGCCAAATGCCCCAATGGAGAGGAAGTACGTTGTTGATGGGCAATAAAGAGCAACAGCCTGTGCATGATTTGATCTAATTCCTTTGATGCCGGGCTATTCGGCGCTAGATCCACCACGGGTTGAAAGATCCGCATGGATTGTTCCACGGATTCATCAGCAGGAATTTCTCCCAACATCACCAAATCCCCCCCAATAAATTTACCCACCATCTGCTGAAGATAGGCGATGGTTAACTTACTATTGGGTATGATCCGATTCAGAACAAACAGGGGATTAAATTCTAGCAACGTCTGCATCGCGGCTTCATAAGTCCCCTGTCCATCATCCCCAATGGCTGCGAGCACTTCGTCGATGCTCGAAAACTCTTCCTCCATGAGGAACGCTTTGACACCACCCTGTTCACGCGACAAAACCTGTGTTAAGACTTTTCGAATCGCAGCGAGTTTTAAGAATCGGTAGAGTTCAATCACAGAGGTTGGATCAGGATTGGCGACGACCATCTGGGCGTCTCCCTGCAAAAAGAAATCGAGTGATTGATAACTCGTGCCGGGAGGGCAATCCAATAGGACAATATCCGCATCAAGGTTTTTGAGGTGGCGCATCAAGCGTTGTTTCTTGGCATATGGCAAGTTCGCTGTCGCCAGGGTTTGCCCTGTACCCGGGATGAGCCGAAGGCCTGATCCCCATTCCACCTCTTGCGCCACCTCCTCGAGGGATTGGACTTTTCTTGAGAGAAAATCCGATATGCTTTTCGATGGTTGAAGCTGACCAAACAGAATGTGTAAGTTCGCACCTCCAATATCGAGGTCCACCAACACCACACGTTTCCCGTGTCGGGCTAGCAACAATCCGAGGTTACTCGCCACAACACTCTTGCCAACTCCTCCCTTTCCCGATGCGATGGATACGATGGTCGGCATACTGCTATCCTTTGCATTGTGGAGGAACGACGGTGACCCGCATCTATATGATCCCTCCCACTTGACATACTGATGGCTGGCAATTCTTAGGTATTCTCTTCTTCTTCGGCATATTGGTTCTAGTAATTTAGGGCCGCTCAAAGTTGAGACAAAAGATATCTTCCCGTATCATTTG
>CAYMQW010000026.1:0-11876 GCA_964392595.1 uncultured Nitrospiraceae bacterium | reverse complement strand
TTGGCGCGATATTGCTCAAGTTATTCTCTCGCAGGTCCTTAGGGTAGATTTTTCGTTAAGTTGACAATACCGAAAAAGCATTGAAGTAAACAATAGCCCAGGGTAAAGTACGCAAGAAATTTTCCCTAAGATAAAGTGGGGAGTCTCCTGCTGGTCATCTTTCTCATTCTTCTACTAACAGGGTGTACCGCAGTCGGTGATCGACTGTCTGGATCAGCCCTACATCAAGACCCTGCCATTGCCTATCCCACTAGCCTTGACCATATTCACATTGGAGTCACAACCAAAGACGAAGTTCAGAACCTCTTTGGTAACCCGACTGATATCCAACTATCTTCTGACTACAACCAGGCCCATGAGTCTTGGGCCTATGCTAAAGCGAACCCTTCAATTCACCCATTGCAGTATGTCCTGGGATTTGGTGCGCTTTCTCTTTCCACACAAGAGCACCAATCATCCTTCTCTATTAGCTTTTATCCTGAGGGAATCGTCGATGGGATTGGACTCAGGGACGTTCAACCTTTTGGGGAGGCAAGGGCATCACGGTCTACTCTTGGAACCACATTCCATGTTTTTCCCTACGGAATGAATAATCCCTTAACCCATCACGCAAGGCAGGATGCTTCTTTTGGTTCCGGCAATTCCGGAGAATAATTTCTCCATGCACACAGGAGGTGTGCTTCACAATCAGATCAACATGAACCCGAAGGTGGATTTTACACCCCGGTTGGATCGCGACGCTCTTTCTTCCAATGGGTGACAGGTGGCATTGCGGGTGTGATTGGCCTTGGGCTGGCTGTGCCATTGGCTGCCTACTTTATCTCACCTGCGTTCGTCAGACGAAAGAAGTCGTGGGTATCGGTAGGAAAGGTTGAAGACCTCCCTGTCGGGACACCCAAGGCGCTTGATTATTCCATGACAATCAAAGATGGGTGGATGGAAACAAAAGCCGTCAAAGCTGTCTGGGCTATTCGTCAGCCGGATAATCAGGTCACGGTCTTTTCACCGATTTGCCGTCACCTGATCATGCCTATGACACGGTCCAATACATTCAACACGACGTGTGGTTTGGCTGGTTTGTGCGCGGGCTCCATCACTGGGGAGCATCCGCGGTCATGATTGCGATTGGGTTGCACATGCTTCAGGTCTTTTTTGATGGGGCCTATAAGCCGCCACGGGAAATGATAGTGGATGGTCGGGGTGGTGCTCTTGATGATTATGTTGGGCTTTGGGTTTACGGGGGTATCTTCTTCCCTGGGATCAAAACGCCTATTGGGCGACACAAGTCGGCATTAATATGGCTGGGACGACGCCAATCATCGGCGACTTTGTGGTTCGTGTCCTACGAGGTGGCGAGACGCTGGGCGCGCTGACGCTGTCACGGTTTTTTGCGATCCATGTGTTGATTCTTCCCTCAATCATTATGTTTGGAATCATGCTCCATCTCTTCATTCTTCGACGCGTTGGTCCAGCAGGTCCGTGGGATGAGGAGCGGGCCAAGCAAGGCAGTGAAACATTTTACCCTCGGCAAGTGTACATGGATTCCGTGGTGATGTTGGGAATCTTTGTTGTAGTTGTCGCACTCACCCCGACGATTGAATTTCCCTTGGCTGATAAAGCCGATCCGACCGATAATTCATTGGTCCCCGTTCCGGAATGGTACTTCCTGTTTCATTATCAATTACTCAAATAGGTTCATGGTCCGCTTGCCCCATTAGCCATATGGTTGTTACCCGGCGTTTTTTTCCTTGCGCTCTTTCTGTTGCCCTTCCTTGATCGAAATCCTCAACGGCGGGTCACCAGTCGGCCAGTGACGCTAGGAGTAGGATTTACGTTTTTAATTGGGATGTTTGTTCTGTTATTTATTAGCTTATGCCGTTCCCAAAACCGATCCGTCTGTCTTCCGTGTCCAGGAGCTTGTGGCCAAACATTCCTGCAAAACGTGTCACCGCATTCATGGCGAGGGCGCTGCGATCGCCCCGGACCTTTCCTTTGTTGCCGACCGCAGACCCGAACGGGAATGGCATCTGAAACATTTCCGAGATCCGACATCAGTCTCACCTGGTTCCTTCATGCCCAATTTTCCTCTCACCGATCCTGAACTGAATGATCTCACCAATTATGTACTGACGCTCAAGAGTGGAACGTAATTCTGAACATCAGGGTATGTGGCGTAGGTCTTGGCTGATCGGAATCAGCATGGGAGAACTTAATTTTTTGGTAATGTACTCGTGCCTGAGGTGAAAACAAAGTGGAAAACGATTGGGATCGTGATGTTCGCGGTCGTCATCGCGGCGTTTTTTATTGCAGCAGGACTTTCAAAGGTCATGCGGCCAGAAAACCATACGGAGAGTTTTGTTCGGTGGGGGTACCCTGCATGGTTTGTCTATTTCACCGGAGTAGTAGAACTTTGTGGAGCAGGGCTTTTACTCGTACCTCGAGTGAGGTTGTATGGGGTAATGTTGTTAGGGGTGACAATGATTGCTGCAGCCTTGACTCATTTCCAAGCGGGTGAAATGGCGGCCGTCCCTGTCCCGTTGGTTCTCTTAATCCTTGTGGGCGCTCTCGGATTTTTCCATTGGAAGAGATCGGGACAATAAACGCAGAGTAGTTGTTTGCGAAGTCATCTTGGGTTTGCCTCGGTCAAGGAAGCAACAAGATCATTGCTTAAGGAATTCCCGTCTGAATATGGGTGCCAGTCTATCCGACCTGCCATTGTGAGTATTCGACCATTGGGGGTTGTCTGAAGGCCGGATTGCACCAAGAGAGGTCTCCAAAAATTTCCTTGTACTGAGATCGTTTGAAGGCTGAATGTTCCCGCCTGTTTCTTGGGGGAAACTGCCGAGTGATACGTGTTGATGAGCAAATCCGGCTCAATCAAATTTCCAACCTGATACAACTCCAAACCTGATTCGGTTGACAGCATAAATAATTCTTGTGCTGATGCCGAAATCGGCGAAGCCATTAACAGGCCGAAGGTCACTGTCCATGCCCCAACAATCGAAGTGATCGTGTTTCTACGTCTGATGTTTTTTAATGGTTTTGTGTTCATGATTTTTCTTCTCCGTCACGTTGTTTGGCCGGATTTTGGAATTTCCCAGACTTAGACAAAAGTTTGTTTGCTTTTTCTAATGTCTCTTTAGCTTTTTTACACAGTTCATGAGCGTGTGAATTCAGAGAACAGGTTGCGGTATCTGCTTTTCTCTCATTTTCCTCTTCGCTCATGAATTACCTTTCCTTGGGTTTAAGCGATCTCAACTACCTCTGGTTCAGGTTAGAAAGAAAACAGGATAAAACTTTCTTTCCCCGTAGGGCCAGGCAGTGGCGCCCAAGAACCCACTTGGGGATATTCTGAATCAAAGGTGATCCCTTCAACGGGTCTTGGTGTTTGGCCAACACTCGTGATGGGTGTATTTTTCAATAAGGGTGTTTGAGTTGCCAGCCAATCATTTGGTTGCACGACTGCCTTTTTCATGTCTTGGGAAAGTTGGTCAGTTTGAAAAATCCCTTGTCCGAGTAACACCCTCCATTCTTGAGCCAAGACCGTGGAGGTATTTATCAACACTGTTGCGGTAATCAAGGTGGCGATAAAGAATGTAGTGGTGTGTTTCATGGCATTGCTCCTTGTGTTTTTGTTCTAATCACGTTTCATTTAATTTATAAAGCAAGCCATGTGCCAAAATGAAAAAATAAGAAAAAATTTGTTTTTCTATTTAAAAACAACCAGTTAGGAAAGGCAACCAACAAAGGGTTCTATGAAAAATTATTTGTGGCCGCCGTGATACTTCGTGGCCTATGACATGTCGTGGATGGAGAAAATGAGAAAGCCTAATTGTGGATGGTCGCGGAGCTTAAGACTGAAGAGGTGGCTTTTTTATTTTCAATTTCTGCATGCGAGAACGGAGGGTACTGGGGTGTAAGTCTAAAATTGCGGCCGCGCCGCGTTCACCTTCGATGACCCATTTGGTTTCTTTGAGGACATTCTGGATATGGGTACGCTCGACTTTTTCAAGGGTGTGAAGGGTCGAGGAGGAAACATTAAGCGGCTTCGACTTTTCAGACGAGAAGGCGTGGAGTTCGGGGAGATCGTTGAGGGTGAGTGCTTCATTCTGGGCCAAAATTACGGCACGCTCGATGGTGTTTTCGAGTTCACGGACATTGCCAGGCCAAGGATAGGCCTTAAGCGCAGTCATGGCTTCTTGAGAGATTTTCTCAATATTTTTTCCGATTTTATTCGAAAACTTTTTCAGGAAATGCGTGATCAATGCGCCGACATCTTCTTTTCGATCTCGAAGGGGTGGACTTGTTATAGGAAAGACGTTGAGCCGGTAATACAAGTCTTCACGAAAACTTCCGGCCCTCACCGCTTGCTCTAATGCTCGATTAGTGGCAGCAATCACTCGCACATCTACTTTGGTTGTCTGCGGATTGCCCACACGTTCAAATTCGCCTTCTTGTAAAACCCGGAGCAATTTGGCTTGAAGCTCAATAGGCATCTCCCCAATTTCATCCAGAAAGATGGTTCCTTTATCCGCCAGTTCAAACCGCCCAATTTTTTTGGCCACGGCTCCAGTAAAGGCCCCCTTCTCATGTCCAAATAATTCGCTTTCAATCAAATTGCTTGGGAGTGAGGCGCAATTCACTTTGACTAAAGGACGATCGCTTCGCCGGCTTCGACTATGGACTGCCCGGGCCAGGAGTTCTTTGCCAGTTCCCGACTCACCAAGAATAAGAACCGACGCGTCAGTCGGTGCGACTTGCTCAACCTGTGTTAATACCGCGTTCAGCGCTTTCCCTTGGCTAATAATATCGTCAAAGTTGTGTTCGAGTTGAATTTCTTCTCGGAGGTATGTGTTTTCTGCTTGGAGCTGACCTTTTAAGTATTCAACTTCATCGAGAGCTTTCTGGAGTTCCGCGGTGCGCTCGATGACGCGTTGTTCGAGATATTGCTGAAGCGAACGAAGTTTCAGATGTGTGGTCACTCGGGCTAACACTTCTTCATGTTGAATAGGTTTAGTGACGTAATCTACGGCGCCCACTTGAAAACCTTTCACCTTATCTAGTGTTTCTGTCAGGGCGGTCATAAAGATCACAGGAATGTCGGCAGTCGCAGGATTGGCCTTCAATCGTTGACAGGTCTCAAACCCGTCTAGCCCGGGCATCATGACATCTAATAAGATCAAGTCGGGACGAGTGGCTGAGATTTGTTCTAGGGCACTCTCCCCATCCGTGGACACAAAGACTTCAAAGCCTTGTTTGTCGAACACTTGGACCAAAATTTTGAGATTCGTCGGGGTATCGTCAACTAAGAAAATGGAAGATTTGGGAGCTGATAAAAGGCTCATACCTTCTCACCAAGATAGGGTTTCAAGAATTCGCTGAGTTGTTTCATATTAAAAGCCTGGGCAAAACCCCGAAGTTCTTGCGTAAACGGGGCATATTGCTGACCTATCTGGTCAATGGCGTCTATCTGTTTTCGGACTTCCAAGATCTGTCCCTTTTTGGCGAGTTCATACAGAGGTTGTAATACGTCCAAGGGAGGAGTCGGCATGACATTCCTATCATCAAAGGCAGCATGTCCATCTTGCGTCGTCACGTCATATTCCCATTCAATTCCGGCATGGGTTTCAAGAGCCTGAAGTAATTCAGGTTCCCGAATAGGCTTCGATAGAAATTCATTACATCCAACGTTGAGACTCTCCTGACGACTATGGTCAAACACACTGGCTGACAGGGCAATGATCACAGTGTTTGTAAACTCAGGCATGGCACGCAAGGCTCTGGTGGCAGCAAACCCATCCATCACGGGCATGACCAGATCCATAAAAATGATGTCGGGGCGATGACGCGTTGCCATCTCCAAACCTTCTTGACCATTCGAAGCTTCGTCTATCGTCAAGCCCTTGTGTTTGAGCATATGGGCGAGAACAGATCGATTCTCCCACTTGTCGTCGATGATCAGGACCCGTTTCTGACCATGCTTGACGCCGATAATGCGGCGCAGGTCCCGTGTCTTGGCCGGCGCTCGTTGGGCAATAGGCGGCAACGGAATCGTAAACCAAAAACAGCTTCCTTGTCCTTGAGTGCTTTGAACGTCTAATGTTCCTCCCATCAATGTGACCAACTTGTTCGTGATGGTCAAGCCTAACCCCGTTCCTTCTACCTGACGATTGGGAGCAGCGACTTGCTGAAAGGGGAGAAGAATGTCTTTGAGGTGTTGCGGCGCAATCCCGATGCCCGTGTCTTCAATGTGAAATCGCAAGGTAGGAGGAACATCGGTGGTGTCATCGCCGGTAATGGAAAGGGTCACCTGACCCGCGTCGGTAAATTTCACCGCATTGCCCAACAAGTTTAAGAGCACTTGACGCAAACGCTTTTCGTCACCTTCGACTTCTGTGGGAAGAGAGTCAGGAAATTCATAGCGGAACGATAGCCCAGCTTGGTCGGCCCGAACTTTAATGATTTCCACAATCGTTTTCAAAAATTCTGGAAAGTGAAATGTCGTGGGAATCAACTCCAGTTTTTGAGCCTCGATTTTTGAAAGATCAAGGATGTCATTGATGAGTGTGAGCAAGTGTTCGCCGCTGCGATGAATCACATCAAGCCCAGACCGTTGGTCTTCGGAAAGGTTCGCATCCCCTTTCAGAATTTGGGCGAATCCTAAGATGCCATTAAGAGGCGTGCGCAGTTCATGGCTCATGTTAGCTAAGAATTCGCTTTTGGCACGATTGGCGGATTCCGCAGCCTCTTTGGCAATTTGCAAGGCCTCTTCCCCTCGTTGTCGTTCAGCAATCTCTTCTTGTAACCGTGTGTTGGTGGTAGACAATTCAGCGGTTCGATCTTGCACACGCTGTTCTAGCTGGTCTTGCGCTTGATGGAGGGCTTCTTCTCGAGACTTTCGTTCAAATGCATTCGCGAACATTTCCGCAATCATGCGAAGAAGATTCACGATATCTTTATCCCACGGCTTTTCTTCTTTGATGGAATCGAGCCCCAGAAATCCAATCACTGTACCTTGATACACGAGTGGAATAAGGATAGCTGATTGAACCGGATCTATTTTCAGAAACAATTCTCGTTCAACTTTGGCTTCTGGAGGCAGGTCGCTGATGCGGGGGATATAGACGGGTTCGAGCTTTTCTAGCTGACCGATTCCCCATGATACCGCCTCCAGCGGTATATTTTGGAATTCGTCTCCAAATGATTGATAGCCCTCCGCCTCCCATTCATGGGTAGCGCTAATGGTCGCCCTATCTTCCGAAATTAAAAAGACAAAGGCACGTTCAATGCCCACAAACAGACCGATAGTCTTCAGCGCTTCGGTAATGTGGTGATCAATTTCGGCAATTGGTAGATTAATGAGTTTGGTAGAAATCGTGGTGATGAGATCTTCAAACCGCAAACGTTCCTCAAGGGCTGCCTGAACCCGTTTTCGCTCGAAAAATGTTCGCAACATTTCTGATAACGAATTAATAAGGTTGCGTTCTTCATCCGTAAAAGGGCCTTCCTGAGCGGTTGACCGTTCTTCGACATAACAGATTTCCAAAAGACCCCGCGTGCCATCATCGGTGACAAACTCAGCTCGCTGCATCCAGTCCGTGCGCTGAAAGTTTGTCGTGGCCATATCAATGTCCGCATACGAGATGCGAGCCTCAGTGATCTGTGGGTATTGCCAGGCGTCGCGCAGGAGAGGAAGGAGTTGCTGTACCACTTCTTGGGGAGCTGCCCTGGGATCTTGAACGAGTCGGGCCGTCTGATGCAGCGCGGTAAGTTCCTTGACCCGGCTTCCCAAGGCTTGCATGAGCCCATACGCTTCTTCTTGGATGCGCTGTCGTTCGAGAGATTCAAAGGTATGCGAAACAAAGTCCGCAATCGAACTGCTAAATTGTTGTTCATCTAAACTCCAGCCCCGGACTGGGCCACTATGCTCATGGCAAAGAACTCCAACCGTTTGCCCTTGCTTAAAGATGGGAGAATCCATCATGGACGTAATGCCCAGGACATCCAGATAGCCAACGGCAAATTCGCTCGTTCGTGGATCAGTGCGAGCATCGTGTGCGGCAATAGTGAGGTTCTGGCTCAATGCTGAGAAATAGCGAGGATAGTGTTCAATAGAGAGTTGGATGCCATGATCATGGGTCCCCTTGCTGCGTTCATAGACATCAAGGCAGGTGAGATGAGTTTTCTCTTCATCAAGCATCCAAATACTGACCCGCTCAACCTCTAATGTATCGGCCACTAGTTGCGTCACCCGCTGACAAACCGCTTTTCGTGTTTGAAATACCCCACGAACAAGGCTGAGCAAGGCGGCTTGATGGTGAATGGTTCGATCCCGCGCATGTTTTTGTTCGGCTTCGATGTGTTTGCGTTCAGTAATATCCAAGGCATAAATGTTGAGGTACCCTGAATCAACTATTGGCGCGAGATTCAAAGAATAAATTCGTTCGCCTACCGTGACTTCCGTCTGTTGTGGTTCTCCGGATTGAAAGGCTTGTTCGACAATAGGGCACCAAGGTCCAGAAATTGATTCACCGGCCCGACAGTCCCAAAGGTTTAATAAGGGAGCGCTTGCTTGATTGTGATACAGAATGGTGCCGTCTTTCGACAGGCGAAGGATGGGATTGGGGTTTTCATCCGGAAACTTAGAAATGCTGGAGTTTTCTTCCTGTGCTCGTTTGCGTTCCGTGATATCTCGAATAAAACTACAATGGTAGGATTCGCCTTCAAACTCGACATAATTGACCGATACCTCTACTGGGAATAGGTCGCCATTTTTTCGACGATGTTCGGATTCAATGGTAAAGGGTCGTTGTATACGAATGTCGTTCCATAGGGAAGGCCATTCCTCAATTGACAATCCAGGATTAATATCAAATACTCTCAGAGCGAGAAATTCTTCTCGGGAATAGCCATAGAGTAAGCAGGCGGCTTCATTCACCCCATAAAATCGACCCTTCGCATCGACCCAGAAGATCGGGTCCGACGCCCGCTCAATCGTAAACTGCGCCAATCGGGCATCACGATTATTGGGATTAGATTTCGATTGATCAGTCATCTTTTAGCTCACACCAAACAGGTGTATGGTCCGAAGGCTTCTCCTTCCCACGGGGGCCTTTATCCACACCAGTGGCTACGAGCCGATCCGCAGCTTGAGGAGACAGCATCAAATGATCAATGCGTAACCCCTGATCTTTATTCCAACACCCAGCTTGGTAATCCCAAAAAGTGTACAAACCAATTTGCGGATGCTGGGATCGAAGCGCATCGGTGAGTCCTAAATAAGACAACGTTCGAAACCGAGTCCGAGTTTCTGGGTGACAGAGTGCATCACCGGCCCAACCGTCTGGGTCATACACATCGTCATCCGTGGGACACACATTATAATCACCGCCCAAAACCAACGTTTCCTCATAAGTGAGGAGCGTTCGGACATGGGAGATCAGACGGTCCAGCCAAGCGAGTTTGTATGGAAATTTTTCAGTGTCAGTAGGATTACCGTTGGGAAGATAAATCGAGGCTATGCGGACGTTTCCAACAATCGCCTCCACATAGCGAGCCTGTTCATCACTTGAATCACCAGGAAGACTTCGCTGTTCCACTTCGATCGGGCGCTTCGATACAATGGCCACGCCGTTGTAAGTTTTTTGTCCAACGATTTCAAGGTTATATCCGAGATCTTCAATGTCAGCTCGCGGGACATTTTCTTCCAGAGATTTTAATTCTTGGAGCAACAACACATCAGGGCTCACCTCCTTCAGATAAGCCGTCACATGCGGCAATCGTGATTTAATGGAATTCACATTCCACGTCGCAATTTTCATCGCAATGGAGTTCCTTCTTTCCTTGGACCAGAGTCATTACAAATTATAGATTAGATAGGGTAGCAAATCCCGGCGACTGCAGTAACTGTACGTCTGCCGTGACAAGAGTCAAATCATAGACCTGTGCGGTGGCCCCGAGAAAGCGGTCCACGGGATCTTGGTGAGTCAGTGTAAGGCGGCGACTGTGTATAGCCACTTCATGGTTCAGTTGAGCTTCATGAAAGGGAATGCGGGCATAGGCCTGGCGGATCCAAGTAAATGGGTCAGTCTCGAGCAAGATCCTACCTTTGTCTGAAAGGAGAATAACTTCCCATGTGGTCATGGGGGAAAGCCAGAGACTATTGGAGGGGTTTTCCAGTTCAGATGAAACTCGGTGATGGAGATGGCTTGGATCGAGAAGTGCCCAGAGAAAAATATGCGTATCAAGGAGGAGGTTCAAGATTATGAGATTCCCCAATCTTGAGGGTCGGTGACAGGGGTAATAATGTCACCTTGGATTGTGCCACTTCCTTTCATGGAACCCAACCAAGATTCTGGAGGGGAGGGAGGGACAGGAGGAATGACTTGGGCTATGGGATCTCCTTTACGAGTGATCAAGATAGGCTGACCGGTGCGCTTAACTTTATCCAAAAGAGAAAGGCACGTGGCTTTAAATTTTGAAATAGGCACCTGTTCCATGCAAATACCTTTCATAAAAGACTATGGTCAATGACTATAGTCTACACTCAGCTAATGTGCATAGCAATCTCGTTGTAGCCTTAAGGAAAGGCCAGTTTTTTGTAAACATGGCTGATCTGTTCTCCATTCCAGACGTAGCAGAAATGTTGTCCCTGCTTGCATTGGGAGAGGGCGCGAGGCCAGAACACACCACCACATTCTCCACCCTTCTGCCTGACACTATCGTACACAATTCCCTTTGAACCTTGTTTGCGGAGAGTGGTGCCCAATTCTTGCCCGGCACTATAGTTATAGGGATGATACACGGCTGGGAGTTTTTTTTGTCTGCCTCGGATATCGTGGAGTTCCCCTTTCAACACAAGAGTATATGCTCGCATATCAATTTCCATAGGCGGTTGTTGTGTGGCTTTCATAAACTGCTCTCGATGATACCGCGTCTCGGCAATGGCCGTGTCTAAATCATGGGCAGCGTAAAGCACGCCATAGGACCCATTACTAAAACGGCTACCTTGAGGATTGAGATGAGTAAAGGCCGCCATAATGATACTTGATCCAGCCCCTTGCACACGATCTTCCTGTGGTACAAGTTCCAATTCCCCAGTTTCATCTCGAACCCGATCATTCGTCAGCGACTCAACGGCTTGAACGGCATCAAGATCGTCTCGTTCCGCTATGCGTTCAAACAGGTTAATAGGAAGAAAGCGGCTTGGAATGATTCTATGACAAGGTCGCCAAGATACAAGTGTGGTAGGAACCTTCAAGCCCAGCCGCCACGCTGTGCATCGAGATATTGTCGGACGACATAGAGATCACTGACATGACCAGATAACATTCTAGACAGAGCACTCCGTCCACCGAAAAGCTGAGCCGAATTCGATTGCCGTACCCACAAATCAGCAGCACGTTCATCTGGAAGGAGTATTTGGAGAGCCTTGTAAATGCCAAGAAGGTAGGAAATTCGTTCCAAGGTATCCTTCGGCAGTTGGATTGAGGAATCCCGTTTCCATTTAAAGTACGTAGAGCGAGATCGCAATCCGAGTAACGTGATTTGTTCCTCAACATTCAAATCCCATAGTTCAGCAATCCGAAAAAAGGCTCGAAGGGCTGGCCCTGAGAGATCATCCTTCGAAACAGCTGGGGGCAAATTTGGTAGAGGTTGCATTTAAAGTACTGTTATATATTTATATATAAAATAGTTTATAAATGAATTAATGTCAATCGAAAAAATAACGGGGTCTGATTCAGTAAAGGCATTACCAGCAAGTGAATTTATTGAAAATAAATCTGTCCCATTTTTCCTGACTCACCTCCTTCATATAAGCGGCGAATTCAACCCATAAGTGCACCACGGGTTTGAAATTGCAGGTTTGATTGAGT
>CAYMQW010000025.1:0-11941 GCA_964392595.1 uncultured Nitrospiraceae bacterium | reverse complement strand
TTGACCGCCTCATGGGGAAACCACTCCCGACAACACGCATTCACAGGATCGAGCACTCCTGCATGAGAGCGAAAATTACTGCGCAAGGTCAGTTGTTCTCCTCGGGTGGCTTGCCCTAACACCAGATCATGAATCACGGAATCATAGGCTTCGATATCCGCTCGCCGAAACGCATAAATCGATTGTTTGGGATCACCCACAATGAAGAGCTTGCCCGGCGCCAACTGAACCTGCGACCACGCGCGCGCCTCATGTGCCGAGTCTTCGGCCAAGTACAAAATCAGTTCGTATTGAACCGGATCCGTATCCTGGAACTCATCAACCAAAATCGCGTGGAATTGCTGTTTGATTTCTCGTCGTACCCGTGGCGAATCACGAAGCAGGTCCCGTGCCTTGGTTAAGAGCCCGTTAAACGACAGCCAGCCAGCCTTGAGAAATGTTCGTTGGCATTCTTCGATAAAGGGGACCAACAGGCCCAGGAATTCCCACAAGGGTTTCGGGATCGGACTCTGACTCGCGCGTGCCACTTTCAGAATGGATCGAGCCTGTTCATAGTCTTCATCTGACCAAGACTTCGTTTGTGCGGGAATCGGTCGAGAGAGCCCGGACTCCTCCACTCTCTTTTCTGACTGATCGTCTCGAGTGAGCGCATTCAGTTGAACGATCGCCTCGTCCAACATCGTCTCGAGTTTTTGATCCCTAGGGTGAGCTGTTCGTAAATCCCGTGCCATGTCGATCAACCCATTAATCCACGTTCGAACCATAAGTGGAACCGGGTCTGCCGTTGGTAAGATGGCCAGGCTTGCCAGTGGAACAAATTCATCCATCAAGGCCCGAGCAAACGTCTGCAAATCATCAAGACTGACCAATCGTAAGATCGCGCGCCACGTGTCATGATGAGCGCCATTCTTGCCTAATTCATGATCTAACCACCGAGTCCATTCCCGGTGGAAATGGGCGTTGAACTGCGTACCATCATCCTCTTGAAACGATGGATCCACACCAGCCTCGACCGGGAACAACCGGAGGACATATGCCGCAAAGCTATGAATGGTTTCGAGATGAGCACGTTCTACATCATAGAGCGTCTGCTCGGCGACATCCGCCACGTGTTGATCTGTCAGACCATACAATGATTGAAGGTCTCTGATCACTCGGGCTTCGTAGCCTAAGGGTTCCGCGCAATTCGATCCTCCCCGGCTGAATTCTTGCATTACCAGGAGACGTTGCCGAAGCCGCGACTTCATTTCACCGGCCGCTTTGTTGGTAAAGGTCAAGGCCACGATTTGGTTGAGTGCAACCCGATTCCGAGTTCGCAACAACAAGTGGGTCAGACGGTCAATGAGGAGGGTCGTTTTGCCTGTTCCGGCACCAGCGGTCACGACGATATTCACATCCGCGGCCGTGGCGGCACGTTCACGAGCTGCTTGGTCTGCGAGAGGTTGATTCATTTTTTTGATGATGCCTTGCTTGACTCCGACAATATTTCCGGCTTGATAAAACGGATATCTCGATGCCCCTTGGTTTGCACACGATCGGCATTGGCACGCCAGCGACTCATGGGATGCGTGCGATGACAGATGGCGTGATAATCACACACCTCACAATGGTTCCCCGGAACGATGAAATACTCCCCACGATGGATGCCGCCAAGCACGACCTTCATGGTCGTCTCAAATTGCGGCTTCAACGAATTCCACATTTCTTGGGTGAACGCCACGCGCGTGAGTGGCCCTGCGGATTCCGAACCATGTGACGTGATGAAATACAACCACACACCGGCGCAGGAAGGGATTTCGTCGGACTGGCATTTTGTCATCCGCGAAACAGACAGATTTCCGCCTTCAGCCAATATCAAATACAGGGGCGGTTGAAGCTGTTGACCTCGGACCACGTCACGAGCAAGAGCCTGAGAAGACGGAATTGATCGTGCAGACACTTTGTACTTGTAATCGATGATCCGAGACTGTTGTTGCGAAGCCGACCAATCCACGCGATCGATTCGACCGATAAGGGGGATCTCGTATTGTTCATGTCCCAGCACCACCGTCATCCCTCCTGAGACAGCTTCCTCAAACCCAACGGGCATCCACGTTTCATCTCCATCGAAAAGATCCTGCAGAATGACCTGAGTCGCGACACCAGCAAGCTGTTCCTGCTGCAGCTCCCACAGTAACGGATAGCCGGTTGGTGCCCATTGTTCATAATTGCGGAACACGCGATCAGTCACCTGCTTCACGATTTCAGCGACACCGGCACGAACGGACTCCCGCGAATTTCGAAAGGCATCCTGCGCAACGAACGCCACCACACATTCCCGCAACACGGCATGCAATAGATTGCCGGATTCACGAGGTCCGATTCCAGAACCTAATTCAGGCAGCCCGACAGCTTCCAACTTGAGAATCTGTTTCGCAAAAAATTTAAAGGGGCAGAGCGCATAGTGCTCAAGAGCGGTTGGGGACATTCCCCGTCTTTGCATGTCCTCCCAACTCTCAGACAAACTCCCGGTTAGTCCGTCAAAACGATTTAAACGGGGGGACGATGATTCATGACAGGCAAGCGCGGCAATGCCTCCTTGAACAACAGCCCACCCTAAGGCCTCCTGATTAAAGGGGCCACGGAGCAGACGACGATCCAACAGCCACTTCACCCGCTTCTCCTGTGGGGTCAGCCACGTATCCGCATACTGAGACAAGGCCCGGTGCTTTTCGCTTCCTCGTTTGGGAACGACCGTAATAGGAAGATCGCCAACACATCGCTGAACCTCGGCCACATACCAGGATGGAATGGATGATCGATCCTGTTGACCGGAACGTTGCGTCAACAGGGTCACAGCCTCACTGGCTGAATTGATCAACAGGTAAAATAATAATTGTTCTTCTTCGTATCCTGCAGCCTTTTCCGACATTTTGAACCCCAAATTCACATCCAAAAATCGGCGTACCGGATCACGCAGAAATGCATCTTCTCGAATGTGTCGCGGAAAGACATGCTCATTGACTCCCACAATAAACAACACACGAAACGAAAAACCCCGTGCAGCCATGGCATCCAGCGCCCACACACCATCAATGATCTCAGTGGTTGGATTCAACGGCACCATGGCGTCCTGCATGAATCGCTCGACGGTTTCGACAAATTCCGAAAAGGACACCTCGTCGGAGATTTGACTCAGCATTCGGATCTCCGCGAATTGATCGTAGACGGCTTGAGAGATCACCGGGTCGTGTGTGTAACCATAATCGCTTGAGTCGAACTCGTTCCAGATATTGAAGGCGGGCCACTTCCTGCCGAGCTTAGGGTCGGACGGAACTAAAAACTCTTCTAGCAACTTCACAGCATGATCAACAAACACATCATAGGAGGCGCGTGGTGGAACACGGTGTAACGCATCGAACAACCCTCGCAGGGTCTCTCCACACACCGTAATCTGCTTGTGAGATATCGTATCGGAATTCTTCGCCTTCTGTCGGCCTTCATGCTTCCAACCTTCTTTTTCCAACACTCGGATAAAACGGGTCCACGCCTCTCGCCCTTTGGTAATGCCAAGCCGCCGGCTTGCGCGATCCCAAAGATCGGGCCGTGGAGATTCACTATCAGGAACACGCGCAACCCATCTGAAACAGGGTGACGTAAGAATATCCATGACATGATCACGTTGGAAATCTGAGACCGGAAGCATGAGAAGCCTCAACAGGGCTTGAACAAAAGGGAACTCGGCAATTGATCGCTGCATGGTGGTGTTAAACGGAATCCCATGCTCCCGAAAGACGCGAGGCAGAAGACGCTCATAGCCCGACAACGTTCGTCCCACTACACCGATTTCGTGCCAAGACACTTGATGGTCTTCCGTAAACCGTAAAATTTCTTTGGCTACGACCGTCATCTCCTCATCGGCTCCAGATACGTGAATGATCTGACAAGCCGGCAGAGACTTCTCCTGATCTGGCTCCTCATTACTGAGTAATGTGTTCTGAATTCCCGAATCATTCTTCGTAAACAGCGCACGAAGAGGAGAACGTTCGCCAGATCCAGAAAGAGACTGAATCCTGCCAACGCTCAGTCCGAGAAGATGTTGATCAAAAAATTGCTGGGAAAAGTGATACGCCGGGTGATCCCGGACTATGGGGAAGTACACGGTAGTCGGATACGTTTGCGCAATGGCATGAAACAGATCCAATTGCACTTGAGTCAGGTCATAAAAACCGTAATACCAAATGTGTGCCTGTTGAGAGAGAAACGTCGAAGACGCCACGCTGGCGCTGGCGATTCTGGCCACATCATCGCAGTCAACAGCCTGTCGTTGGTACTGTTCTTGGCGATACCAGTCATACAGTTTCAAGACGGATTGGCAGACGGGATCGTGTGCATGGACAGTGTGCTTCAGAGATTCACGAGCGAACACCGGATCCACCGAGCCATCCTTCAAATCCTTGATGGTGCTCCACAAGGCCGCCCATGCTCCCGGCATATCGGTGAGCCGTGCCAAATCTGGGACCAGAGACTTTCGCCGCTGTAAGAGGTGGTGAATCCATTCACGAAAGAAACTGTCCGATCGAAACGCACGAGCTACGGGTGGGCCTTGCTCTTCTACCACACGCAGCGCGAGATGAAAAAAGGTCAAGAGATGGACGTTAAAGAGTGACAGGTCCCGTTCAGCACACAATGCCCATTGCAGACGAAGTCGGACAGAGTCGGAAGGCACGGCAATTGTGAGAGGAGCAATTGGGGAATGAGATCGAAACGATTGGAGATGGCTGGCTAACGCGTCTTCAAGATCGGAATACAGAGGCCCCGTAATAACGTGAAGCATCGGAGAATTGGCAGCCTAGTTTTGGTGGGTGGTCCACCCGGTTGGGTTACCCGGTTTCGGGACCGATGAATTCGCCGTTACAGTCCATGCACCCCCACTCGGCATCAATAAACTTCATGGGTTCCCCACAGAAAGAGCAATCCGGGGGAGGACTAGTATTTAACTGAGGAAGTTCCGGCAGCTCAACATCCGGCTCATCCTCATCCATACCAAATGGGCGGGTACGTTCCATAAGACTAAAAGATGCGAGGTCTATCCACTCCGTCCAGCAAGAGCTTTTTCGATACTTTGACGAGTCGGCACACCCACAAAAGTCAATCGGCCATTAATGATCGAGGCGGGCACTGCGCGGACCGAATGACGATCGGCCAGTTCCTGCCCGTCTGGCGAACTAATGTCAATTTCCCGATAACTAAAATTATGTTTGACCCGCATCTGCTTCCACAGACTTTTCGCGGATGGACAGGCAGAACACGAAGAGGAAACAAGTAACGTGACGTTGGCCAAAAGGGACTCTCCTTAGATGTCAGGAGAGTCATGGTAGCATTGGGAAGAAATGAGCTGCAACCAACGACCGGAAGAGGCCGGTGGTTAAGTTGCCTGTGGAAGAACGGAGGGGGAGAAACGTAGGGCCTGTTCCTCAGTATCATACACGGGGATAATTTTCGAAAGTTGGGCCAATTCAAAAATTCGCATCACAGCACCACCAGGATTCACCAAACACAAGGAAATATTTTGTAGCTGGGCTTGCTCAAAACTTATGGCCAGCAGCCCAAGACCCGCACTATCAATATAAACCAATTTTTCCAAATTAAGTACAATTTTTCGGGAAGTTTTCTTTTTGGCTTCCTGGAGGGCCTCTGGAAAAACTTTTCTCGACTCCCACACAAATTTTCCGCTCAGCGAAAGAATAACATCCTGACCAACGATTCGTTCGGTTATGTGCATGATAGCTTCCTTTTATGTAGAGCCATTCCTAGACTCTCACTAAATTTTCGGCTTTAAACCCAAGAAACTAAAGCCATCCTGGGGCAATCTATATTAAGAACGTCCGTTACCCCGCTTGAGGACTTCCTGAACCCCGTCTTGGACTGTAGAAAAGAGCCTCCAACTACGTTCTCAGCCTTCGCCGAGCTCAGAACGGTTTTGAACAGCCCTTGTTCCTTTGGCCGTTGTAGTGTGTTTGTGTGTCAGGACCAACCGGCTATCAAGAAATTTTTCAAAAATCATCAGCATCCCTAAGCCTCAGGCCGACTGATTGGTCTTTTCAGTCTGTAAAGCTTTTTCCAAACGGTTCCACTCATCTTTTATGTTGGAGAACACTACATCCGAACCAGCCATCGTCCCGTGCCGACCCATTTCTTCCAATTTCAAACACAACGCCGCGAGTGGTTGGGCGCCCATGTTTCCGCACCCCCCTTTAAACGAATGGGCGGCTTTCATCAGCCTGTCAGGATTTCCTTGCGTCATAGCCTGTTCAATAGCCTCAAAATGGCGAGGGCCATCCTGCAAAAATTGATCGATGATCACATTGAGGAATCCGGGATCTTCATCCCCACCCAATTCCCGAAGGTCGGCTAAGGTCGCTTGATCTAACGGAGGATCAGGATCACCTTCAAGGGTCATGGATGAAATGGGTGAAGCCGAATCAGATGGTGCGGAACCGTTACCCTCAGAATGTACCCCTAATAAATCCCCCTCCACACGTTCCGATTCTTCAAGAGCCAGTGGAAGCCACTGTTGAAGCACCGCTTCTAATTCCTCTATTCTCACCGGTTTAGACAAATACCCATCCATGCCAGACTCCAAACACCGTTCACGATCGCCTTTCATGGCATTGGCGGTCATGGCGATAATTGGAATATGTCGCTGGTTGCTGGTCGCTGGTCGCTCGTCATTTCCGGGAGACGCTCCACCATTGACGAGCGACCAGCGACCAGCGACCATCGACTGTTCTCGCTTTCTGATCTCCTGCGTGGCTTCAAAACCATCCAGCTCCGGCATCATACAATCCATGAGGACGAGATCATACGGGATGCGTGCTAGGGCATGGACGGCTTCCTGGCCATTGGCCACGACATCCACGGTGTACCCTATTTTGGCCAGCATCCGCACGGCGATCTTTTGGTTGACGGCATTATCTTCGGCCAAGAGAATCTTTTTGCGAGAACGCGCAGCAACCTCAGCTACACTGTGTTGGGTAATCAGGACCGATTTCGACCCAAACCCTAAATCCGACACGGTCCCGGATTTCCCCATCACAAGACAAAGCACTTGGTACAGTTTCGCAAAATGAATCGGTTTCGTCAGATACGCATCAAAACCTGACTCCTTCGCAACTTTTGCATCACCACGTTGGGCGAACCTGGTGAGCAACACCAGTTTAGTCTGAGACACGGTTGGATCTTTCTTGATCAAGGCTCCCAACGCTAAACCATCCATCTTGGGGATTTGTTTCGCTACCACCACCATGTCAAAAGGATCCCCATCCCGTGACGCCGCCTGGATCTGAGCCAACGCACTCGGCCCATCCTGCGCCGTTTCAATCCGCATCTCCCACGCCTGCAAATAATGGGTGAGAAACAGTTGGCTGGTGGGGTTATTATCCACGACACAGACCCGGAGTCCTTTTAAATCAGCACGAGGGGTCAGGGGGTGGGAGCCCGATGGTGGTTTTCTCAACCGAACCGTAAACCAAAACACACTCCCACTCCCAGGTGTGCTGAACACACCAATCTCTCCGCCCATCATTTCCACAAGTTGTTTGCAGATGGCCAACCCCAAACCCGTCCCTCCATATTTCCGAGACGTCGAACTGTCTGCTTGGGTAAACGCGTGAAACAACCGTGCCTGTTGATCTGTGGAAAGCCCGATCCCTGAGTCGATCACATCAATTTTGATCACCACCTCTGATTCGGATTCCTCCTGGTTGGTCACCTGAACACTGACCTCCCCGTGTTCAGTAAACTTCAAGGCGTTCCCCACAAGGTTGGCCAGCACTTGACGAATACGTCCGGGATCACCTTGGACGGTCTGTGGCACATCGGCATACGTGATGCCAAGGAGTTCCACTCCTCGAATCTGCGCCTTTTCTGCAAGAAGATCCAGCACATCCTCCATGGCGGCCCGCACATCAAAATCAATGTACTCCAAGTCGAGTTTGCCTGCCTCAATTTTTGAAAAGTCTAAAATATCGTTGATGAGGGTCAGAAGGCTTTCCCCCGAACTTCTCACTGTTTCAGCAAATTCCCGTTGTTCCGTGTTGAGATCGGTATCGAGTAGCAAACCCGCCATACCGATCACCCCATTCATCGGAGTTCGAATCTCATGACTCATGGTGGCTAAAAATTCCGCCTTTGATTTGGCGGCGATAAGAGCCGCATCACGCGCTTCACGCAATTCCGCGTTCTTCGCTTCCAATTCATGAGTCGTTTGCTCTATGCGCGCTTCCGCGTCCTTCCGTTTAGAGATATCCTGTGCCACACACACCATGCCATGAAACCGACCTTGCTCATCTTTCATAATAGCGCCAGAAAAGGACATTGGAATCAATCGACGATCCTTTGTTTGATAATTCGTTTCCAACTGATTGACAAACCCATCAGTCATCAAATCATGCATGAGGGTGGCATTGGCCAAATCCTCCCCAAGCATCACATGAGGTAATTGCCCCACCAACTCAGACTTGTCATAACCCAAGAGGCGCAAGGTCACTTGATTGACAGAAGCAATCGTCAGGTCAGGACCAATGATGACCAGCGTATCCGCGATGGATTTCAGGATGGAATCCAGATAGGTTTGGGAAGCAGTCGCCTTATCTCGGGCAATACCCAAATCCAAATTTTTGGATTCGAGCTCAACCACGGCTTGTGCCAATTGTTCTTCGGCTAACAGACGCCGAACAATATCCCCTTGCAAGGACTCATTCACCTGCTGCAACTCAGCGGTTTGTTGATCCACCATACCCGCCAAGTCTTCTACCTGGTGGCGAGCCTTGATAGTCAGATCCCATTTGTGAGTGAGGGCGATGACGATTTGAAGCACTTCAATGTTGTCAAAAGGTTTGCGCAAAATCAGGAGCTTATCATTACTCCCCAAACGCTGCATGACCTGATCCCAGTCATGATCCGAATACGCCGTACAAATGACTATTTGGATATCCGGATCCACCTGCCAAATATGCTCGATGGTCTCAACGCCATCCCAGCCCGGCGGCATCCGCATATCCACAAACGCCATGGCATACGGCAAACCCGCCTGCAGGGCCTGTTGCACGAGAGCAAACCCCGCTTGCCCTTGATCAGCACAATCCACCTCAAACCGTGGCTGAGTGGATTTCCCCATCGACTCCTCGAAGAGCGACGCTTCCATTGCGGTCAGGTCATTGTCCCCGACCTGATCCATTAGAATCTTCAAAAAATCGGCATGAATGGCATTGTTGTCATCGATGACTAACACGCGGGGGTTCATTGTAAGATCACTCATCTTTCGTCGTTCGGCTTTCGTATCTCGTATTTATAGTCATTCCAAATAAGTTCCATACGCTCGAAATACGAATATCGAATTTCGACATACATCCGCAATCGTCTCACGCTTCACGTCACTGACGCCTCCACTTGCTTGACAGGCAATTCAAACGTAAACGTCGCGCCTTGCCCTTCGCCATCGCTGTGGGCGATCAGCGAGCCGCCCAGATTCTTGGCGCTGATTGCCGCGCTATGCAGGCCGAAACCATGGCCCTCTTTTTTGGTCGTAAATCCCTGGGCAAAGATCCGCGTGAGGTGGTCGGGTTTAATCCCGACTCCATTATCCTGCACTTGTATGTGCACCATGTCCTCATTGCCTTCCACCCATCCAATCTTGAGCGTTAACTGGCCAGGATCTCCCTCACGGGCCAGGACGGCGTATTTGGCATTGCCGATCAGGTTGACCAAGATTTGCAGCACTTGGTGTCGATCGGTCACGATCGGAGGAATCTTCTCGTATTCCCGGATCACCTCCATGCCATGCCGGTGGAGGGACGCGATATTGATATCCAAAGCCTGTTCCATGATGTCATGGAGCACAACCGGTTCTTGGTGTCCCCTGGATGCTTTGGCGAACGTTTGCTGCAATTGGATGACCTGGTTGATATGTTCAATATTCGTGATCAGCTCTTGTGCTTCTTTGACTAGGGTGCCCTGTTCATGAGCCAGATGGTCGCCCAGTTTGGTGAGGTACTCGGGGATCATCCGACCCTTGGGGTCGTGGGTCAAAAACTCCCCAACATCCGAACGATGCTGGTTCAGCATGGCGGCGGTCCGTTGGAGTTTCTCAGCAGAGGATTGCTGCGCGAGCTTCCGGATAAGCCCTGCCGAGACACTCACACTGTTGAGGATATTGCCCACATTGTGCAGCACCCCCGTGGCAACTTCAGCCATACCCGCCTGACGATAGGACGCGGCCAACTGTTTATTCAACGCTTCGCGCCCCGCCTCCGCTCGTTTCCGCTCTTGAACTTCTGTCAGCGCCTGGTCCCGAGAGGACCTGTATTCCCCGACTTGCCGACTGAGTTCCGTGACATCCTGAACTACCAGCATGGCATGCCATTGACTCGTCTCCTCCGGTTTGACGGCTTTCACGATGGTGTGCTGAATCTGTAATTCTCCAGTGGATAACCAGGCGGGAAAGAGATGCGTATGGAGTTGGGAAGAAAAGATCGTGGGAGGGCCTCCTTCAAAAATCTGCTCGAGGCGGTCCGCATACACAGGGTCAAGAAAGTGGGGAAAATATTCCCCAAGACTTTTCCCGACAATATCGTCATTGGAAATCTTCGTCCAGGTTTCGAGAGATTCATTCCAAAAGAGCACAATAAGATCCCTTCGAATAAGGCACACACCCATCGGCACGTGGTGAAGAACCGCAAAGGCCTTTTCGGGATATTCGAACTCGTCCATAGCTAGGGTTGCCACCGGCGGCAGGAGGCCGTTGACCGCCTTCAACAATGTGTCAAGAGAATCCACGCCTAGCATCAAAGTAATGTCCCCTCCCATACGAAATTGCTCAATCACAAAATGGACCTGGGCAAGCAGGAAGTACTGGGCGGTATCAGACCGAGGTAATGCCACCAGGTTCTTGATGGACACCTCAGAATAGGTGGGAACCATAAAGTGAATTTGCTGACCCAACATTTGGTTCAGCGACCCCAGCACGCCATTCAACACGATATTCCCAATCTCTGTCAGGGTTCCCATCATAAGCCAATCGAGATCGCCGTCTCCCTGGGCCTGCCCCATGAAAGCGGCAACCAGTTTTCCCGCACTGTCGCTGGAAAAGGTCAGGGTGGCTGACCCGGAGAGCGATCCTTTGAATGTGAGCTCTACGGTCGGCAATAGCTGATGACTGTCACCCCCTATCTCGCTTAACAATTCCTTGGCATTGACGAGCTTCAGGTTGAGGGCTTGCAATTGAATGGATGTCTCCAACAGTTGACTGAGAGCGCCCATGGAACGGCCAATTCCAAAGTTGATAAATTCTTTCAGTGCATCGTGTTCAGTGGGCGTCAGTTGCATGCCGCACCTTCCGGTTGTGGACTCAGATACGGTTTCGGGGCTACGCACAGGGCCTCTTGCTGAACGGGTTGCTTGAGAACCTCTTTTGCTCCCTGTTCCAGACATCGGCTTCGCACCCATTCCTGAATCTCGCCGAGATCACGATCACCGGAACTTGGATATTTTCAGTTTCCAACGCCTCTAACACTTGTACGCCATCCATCTTTTCTCCGTCTAAAGCCCGGATGGATCCCCGCTAACAACCGGCGGGGATGACGGTTGGCAGGATTGTCTGGGCATTCTTTTTCACTTAGGACGCTTCCCGTTTCTCGCCTTCTGCTTCACGAGATACGCACGGCGTTTCTTTATCCCACCGCTGCCAATTCTTCCTGCACTTGTCTCACCGGGAACATGATGGTGAACGTTGAACCTTGGTCCGGCACGCCTTTGGCGGTAATCGTTCCTCCATGGCGTTCCATGATTTTTCGGCAGATGGCCAAGCCCACCCCCGTGCCTTCATACTCACCCCGCCCATGGAGCCGCTGAAACATGGCAAAAATGCGTTCTTCGTATTCGTCTTCAAAGCCAATCCCAT
>CAYMQW010000024.1:0-11944 GCA_964392595.1 uncultured Nitrospiraceae bacterium | reverse complement strand
AAACCATGAGAATAAAAAAGGAAAAGAGGTGGTGCACTTATTATGTGAATCCAAGCTTCAAAGGATCGAAACATCTGATTCAAACCAGCACCCGCTCGTAACGAGCGCTAATCTCGGACAAGCTCCTAGCAGGGGCACTGGCCTTCAACAATACACATCAATCTCTCCCCGGGTGAACCTCCCGCGCCTTCCCAACTATTGCCTCAGGGCAAAAGTTCCTGTCAGGTGGTTGGAGGGATCATGGCTCAGTATCTCTTCATTATTCAATGAAAAAAGCCGAAAAACTATGAAGTCAGGCAAAGAACAACTCACGGAGGACAACCCGGACATGCCATGAAAACATTTCTCTCAAAGCTTCGGAGCTTTTTTTTCGAGCGAACTATTTTGACGCTTGGCATATTGGCTTGTGTCGGAGTGGTGGCCGTGGTGTGGCACCTTTCCCGTCTTTCATCCGAGCTCATCGAAAAAACCGCTATCCAAGGGTCTGCACGTTACGCTCAGGCTTTAACCGAGTTTCGGTCGCTGTATACGTCAGAAGTTGTTACCCGCGCCAAAGCGCAGGGAATGACTATTCGTCACGACTACAAAACACGAGAAGGGGCCATTCCTCTCCCAGCCACATTAAGTTTCTTGCTGGGTAATCGGCTCGCCAAAGCCAGTGCCGGCGGAGCGTTTCGCCTCTACAGTGATTACCCCTTTCCTTGGCGGTCCGATGGGGGACCTGGGGATGCCTTTGAACGAGAGGCGCTCCGACAGCTACGAGTACAGCCGGATGTCCCCTATTACCAGTTTGAAGAACGCAATGGCGAAAAAGTTCTCCGGTATGCCACGGCAGATCTCATGCGTCCTACCTGTGTCGGGTGCCATAACAGTCATGCGGATAGTCCCAAAACCGATTGGAAGGTTGGGGATGTCCGAGGAGTGTTATCCATCACGTATCCCTTGAAAGCTATCATCGAAGAAACGTATCAAGGACTGGCGGAAACCTTTGGTCTCTTAATTGGGCTGCTTGGGATTGGTCTGGGAGGCGTCGCGCTTGTTATTGGAAAGTTCCGTCACGCCTCTCTTCAGCTTGAGGATCGGGTGCGAGAACGAACTGCGGAGTTACAAGAAAGTGAAACACATATCCGTCTTATCATTGATGAGGCGTTGGATGCTGTGATTAGCATGGACAGTCAAGGCGTTATCACGAATTGGAATCCCCAGGCTGAAAAAACTTTTGGTTGGTCTAAGGCCGAAGCCGTTGGCCAACCATGGGCGTCCATGATTATTCCGTCGGAATCTCGAGAGGCTCTGGAGTCGGTTCTGCAACACTATCTGACGACGGACGAGTGGTCACTGTTCAACCAACGGATTGAAATGACTGCTCTTCATCAGGATGGGCATGAATTCCCCATCGAATTGTCTATCGCGCCCATCCATCGGGATAGCTCAGTTATCTTTAGTTCCTTCGTTCGAGATATCACGGCGCGTAAACAAGCCGAGGAAAAGCTGATTGCGCTGAAGCGGCACATTGAACTGATTTTGCATTCAGCGGGCGAGGGGATTTTTGGGCTGGATCGGGAAGGGAGAATCACCTTTGTGAATCCGGCAGCGGCAAGGATGATCGGGTGGGAGATTGATGAACTGAAAGGTAAACCACAACACGACATTCTCCCCATCTCCGGCCTGGATAGATCCCCGTACCCGCAGGAGGGGTGTCCCATCCATGCTGCGTTTAAGGTTGGGACGGCCCAACACGTCGACTGTGAAGTGTTTTGGCGAAAGGACGGCACGTGGTTCTTTGTTGAATATACCAGCACGCCAATTTGGGAAGAAACTCAACTGGTCGGGGCCGTCGTCACATTTCAGGACATTACCCTTCGCAAACAGGCAGAAGAGGAGTTGAAACTTCATAAGGAACAGCTTCAAGACCTTGTCGATCAGCGCACTCACGATCTGAATCTCGCGAAAAATTCGGCGGAGCGAGCCAACCGCGCAAAGTCGGAATTTCTGGCCAATATGTCGCATGAACTGCGAACGCCTATGCATGCCATTCTCAGTTTTGCTCGAAAGGCTTTTGAGAAACTGGACTCCGCTCCCCACGATAAAATTTTGCAGTATCTCTCGTATATTCGTGACAGCGGCGATCGACTGCTGGTGTTGTTGAACGACTTACTCGACCTTTCCAAGTTAGAATCTGGCAAGCTTACCCTCTCTCTGAGAGAGGATGATCTCAGCACCATTGTCGAAAAGGTGGTGCGTACGTGTGAATTGCTTTTCAAGGAGAAGGGGCTGACCTTCCACATGCAAAAGCCACAAGGGCCGACTAGCGTGGAATGTGATCCCGAGAAAATCGGACAAGTGGTGCTCAACCTTCTCTCCAATGCTATTAAGTTTACCTCCCAAGGGAAAACGATCACGATTGCCATGCAGCCGGCCACGCTTTCCATCGGTCGGCGGGAGACCGACATGGGATCCGTACCGGCCCTGGCGCTCATGGTCCAGGATGAGGGAGTGGGCATTCCCGATGACGAGTTAGAATCGGTGTTTGATAAGTTCGTCCAAAGCAGCAAAACCAAAACCGGCGCGGGTGGTACGGGATTGGGTCTGGCGATTTGCAACGAAATCATTAAGGCCCATGGAGGAACAATCTGGGCAGAGAACCGTCCAGCAGGAGGGGCATCCTTCACGTTTCTTCTTCCTCTCCATCAGCCAATCGATTATATTAAACCGGCAATAATTTAGCGTGCATTTTTTGCTCTAAAACCCTTATTCCATGGGCTTCTCGCGTAACATATTTAATTGCCGGGTTAATAGCCATATGAAGGAGAAGAATGATGGACAGCAATCAGCTCAGCTTGCTTCTTGTTGATGACGATCCTCTGAATCTGGTGATCCTGGTTGATGACTTAGAAGAGGCGGGTTATCACACCGTCACGGCCTGTCAGGGTGAGGAAGCGTGGAAACTGTTACAGCAAGGCACCCACCAGTTTCAGGCGGTGCTTCTTGATCGGATGATGCCCGGGATGGACGGCATGGCGGTCTTAGCCAAGATAAAATCCCATGCGTCCTTGAACAGGCTTCCGGTGATTATGCAAACGGCTGCTGCCTCCCCTGACGAGGTTCGGGAAGGAATTGAAGCTGGCGCTTTTTATTACCTGACCAAACCCTTTACGAAGGAGATCATGTTGGCCATTGTACAGGCCGCAGTGCGCGACTTCATCAAGTATCAGTCCATACAAAGTGAGTTAGTTGAGCAAACCAAGATTTTCTATTGTCTCCAGTCCGCTCACTTTGATTTTCAAACATTGGATGAAGCCCAAACCCTGGCCCTGTTACTGGCTCAGGTTTTTACCGATCCTGAAAGGATTGCCATGGGGTTGACGGACGTGTTGTTTAATGCCGTTGAGCATGGCAACTTGCACATTACCTATGACGAAAAAACGAGACTGCAACAAACCGGGAAGTGGGAAACCGAAATTGTGCGGCGCTTGAGCTTGCCGGAATTTGCCCACAAGAAGGCCACGATCAGGTTTCACCGAAATGCCGAACGGATTGAGTTCACCATCACCGATCAAGGCCCGGGTTTTGATTGGAAGCGGTATTTAGAAATGAGCCCTGATCTGGCGTTTGCCTCCCATGGACGTGGAATAGCCATGGCACGAGCGCTGAGCTTTGACACGATGGAGTATCGAGGGATTGGCAATGAAGTGGTGTGTACGATCAATGTCTCCGAGGATGCGACCAGCGAGGCTGAAGGCAAGAATGATGTCCTCGCAGGGCAAAGCTCCCTGGCAGAGACACCTGCCCCTTAAACTGGAGGAAAGGTCACTCCCAAGGGGAAGACGATCACGATGGCCATGGAGCCGGTCACGTTTCCCATCGGTCGGAGCGAGACCGACATGGGAACCGTCACGGCCCTGGCGGTCATGGTTCAGGATGAAAGAGTGGGCATTCCCGATGACGAGTTCAAGGCGGTGTTTGATATGTTCGTCCAAAGCAGCAAAACCAAAACCGGCCCGGGTGGCACTGGTTTGGGCCTGGCGATTTGCAAAGAAATTCTTAATGCCCATGGAGGAACAATCTGGGCAGAGAACTGTCCGGAAGGTGGAGCATTCTTTACGTTTCTTCTTCCGCTCCACCGGCCAACCGATTCTAGACATATGAAGGAGAAGAATAGTGGACAGCAATCAGGTCAGCTTGCTTCTTGTTGATGATGATCCTTTGAATCTGATTCTCCTAGGTAATGACTTAGAAGAGGCGTGCTTTCACACCGTCACGGCCGGTCAGGGTGAGGGAGCGTGGGAACTGTTACAGCAAGACCCCCACCAGTTTCAGGCGGTGCTTCTTGATCGGATGATGCCCGGGATGGACGGCATGGCGGTCTTAGCCCAGATAAAAACCCATGCGTCCTTGAACAGGCTTCCGGTGATTAGGCAAACGGCTGCTGCCTCCTTTGACGAGATTCGGGAAGGGATTGAAGCTGGCACCTTTTTACCTGACCAAACCCTTTACGAAGGAGGTCATGTTGGCCATTGTACAGGCTGCGGTGCGCGACTTCACCAAGCGCCAGTCCATACAACGTGAGTGAGTGAAACAAACCAAGATTTTCCATTGTCTTCATTCCGCTCACTTTGATTTCCAAACATTGGATGAAGCCTAAACCATGGCACTGTTAGGACCCGCGAGAAAGTAACTTGATCAATATCGCGCCAAGATTTGGGCTGGATTTGGACGGAACGATTGAGAAAAACTCGAGGCATAGCACAGCTATGTTGAGGGTTTTTCGATTGAGGCCCGTTCAAAGATGGCCCGAAGATTGGATGCGATATTGCTCAAGTTGTTTTCTCGCGGGTCCTTAGTGGCTCATGCCTGTCCTGAACCTAATAGGGTTGCTATAGGGTTGACGGACTTGTTGTTTAATGCCGTTGAGCATGGCAACTTGCACATTTCCTATGCCGAAAAAACTGAGCTGCAAGAAACCGAGGAGTGGGAGACCGAAATTGCGCGGCGTCTGAGCCTGCCGGATTTTGCGCACAAGCAGGCCACGATCACGTTTCACCGAAGTGCAGAACGGATTGAGTTCACGATTATCGATCAAGGCTCAGGCTTTGTCTGGGAGCAGTATTTAGAAATGAGCCCTGATCTGGCGTTTGCCTCCCATGGCCGTGGAATAGCCATGGCACGAGCGCTGAGCTTTGATACGATGGAATATCGAGGGGTGGGCAATGAAATCGTGTGTACTATCAACCTCCCCAAGGATGCGAACAGAGTGTCGAAAGGCGAGAATATGGAATCCACACGTGTGAAGCGTAATCTGTATTTCGTATTTCGTGACTGTGCGCTGTGCCGACTCCGCCATAGTAGCCTCTTGGCTACGACGGCCGGGAGCGCTCGGGCGCACAAGCGTGAAATTAAAGAAAACGATATGCAGATATACGCAACGAGAGAGGGGGTTTTTCTTGAGGAGATTCGAACAACGCCTGATTGAAGAAGCCTAAGCCGCTACATGCTATCCGAAACATCCACGCCATCAATTTCCACTCATCTCCCCGCTTGGTTCGTGTGGAGTGTCATGGGTGTCTCTCTCACCCCCTTTCTGCTCAATGTGTTGGGCATGGATTTCGGAACCGCGAACGTCGCGTTCTCGGTTTCCACAGCCCAGGACATGGGTTCACCTGAGCGTATTGATGGAATGTTCTCTACGCTCTCTGGTAGTTTTACCCATACCATCCTCGAATGGACAGGCTTTTGCGCGGCCATCTTTACCGTGTTCTTGGCCTTCCTGCAATTCAAGATCACACGTCATGTGTCCACGCTCATCATCGGTGTCGCCCTTTTCTGCGCAGGCACGATGGATGCGTTTCATACGCTGGCGGCTGACCGACTGATCGATGCTGTTGCCGACAATCGGAATCTCGTGCCTTTCACCTGGGCGATGTCTCGTGTCTTCAACGCGTTGATTCTGATCGCTGGGATTAGTCTGTGTCTTGTCACCAACCAAAGGGAATTGAAGGGCAATCTCCATTTTGTGCTGGGAGTCAGCGCCCTGTTTGGGGTCGTGGCGTTTTTGCTTATTGAATATTGCGCCACCAGTGCCACACTTCCAGACACGATGTATCCTGAGTCCCTCATAACACGTCCATATGACGTGGTTCCTTTGCTCTTGTTTGTGTTCGGAGGGGCGACGGTGTTTTTGTGGTTTTATCGACAGCAACCAGGACTGTTCTCTCATGCTATTTTGATGAGTGTGATTCCTCAAGTGGCCGTCCAACTCCATATGGCGTTTGGCTCGACTGCCCTGTTCGATAACCATTTTAACATTGCCCATTTCCTCAAAATCTTTGCCTATCTTGTGCCCTTTGCCGGATTAGCATTTGATTATCTGTACACCTATGAAGAGTTTAGTGGAGAAATTGAAGAGCGTAAGCAAGTAGAGAAACGACTTGGCATTCAATATGGAGTCGCCAGTTCGCTTGCCGGCGCGTCGTCTTTACGAGAAGCGACACCGAAGATGCTCAAGATTGTGTGCACAGAATTAGGCTGGAAATTTGGCGCCATGTGGCGCGTCGATGATGAACTGAATGAGCTGTACTGTGTTGAGATTTGGGACGGGGAGGACGGTCATTTAGCCGAGTTTGCTGCCCAGACTCGCGCTACCAAATTTGATCCGGGCATTGGGTTGCCTGGACGGGTTTGGATCGATAACCATTCGGCTTGGATTCCTGATGTCGGGGCGGATTCGAATTTCCCTCGCGCGACGCTCGCGGCGCAGGCCGGCCTGCATGGCGTCTTTGCCTTTCCCATGCATTCTGGGGATCGAGTGTATGGTGTCGTTGAAATTTTTAGTCAGTACGTCGAAGAACCCAATAGAAACCTTTTGGAAATGATGGAAGCCTGGGGCCTCCAGATCGGACAGTTTGTCCAAAAGCGCCAAGCTCAGAAACAAGTCGCGGAGACTGCCGAACATCTCGAGGTACGCAACAAAGAATTGGCTGACGCTCGAGATCAAGCCTTAGAGGCGGCCCGACTGAAGTCAGAATTTCTGGCAACCATGAGTCATGAAATTCGCACACCGATGAATGGGGTCATCGGGATGACCGGATTGTTGCTGGATACGGAACTGGATCCAGAGCAGCGTGAACTGGCGGAAACGGTTCGAACGTCGGGAGAGAATCTTCTCGAGATTATTAACGATATTTTGGACTTCTCTAAAATTGAAGCTGGAAAAATGGAATTGGAGACTATTGACTTTGACCTTCGGACTTCCGTCGAACAGGTCTTGGACCTATTGGCTGAAAAGGCGCAAGGAAAAGGACTGGAATTAGCAGGAATGGTCTATGCGGATGTGCCTTCTGGGTTACGAGGCGATCCAGGGCGTTTACGTCAAATTTTGACCAATCTTGTCGGTAACGCGATCAAGTTCACGGAACAGGGCGAAGTCGTTCTTCAAGTCACAATCGATGAAACCCGGCAAGACCATGTGGTCATCCGATTTGATATCACCGATACCGGCATCGGCATTCCTTTGGAGGTGCAACCTCGGCTGTTCGAATCCTTTACACAAGCCGACGGCTCGACCTCACGTAAATATGGAGGGTCCGGATTAGGCCTCGCAATCTGCATGCAATTAGTAGGGATGATGGGGGGGGACATTGGATTTTCGAGTTCGCCCGGTGCCGGAAGTCAATTTTGGTTTACCATTCCACTCCAGAAACGGACTCATGGCAGTAAAGCACTTCTCGCATATCGGAAAGATTTGGAAGGGCTTCATATGTGCCTTGTCGATGAGAGTCTTACCCGACAACACTTCCTCCAATACCTTGCGGAGACGTGGAAAATGCGAGTGGAAGTGGCCGAAAATGAAGAGGAATCACTTGCCCTCCTCCTCACGGCCGCTCAACGAGGAGATCCCTTTGATGTGCTCATGTGCGACGTGAACACCTCTGAGTCTAGACATATCCAGCTTGCTCAACGGATTAAAACAGATTCGACTTTGGCGTCGATCAAGCTGGTGTTGATGACCACACTCGGTCGTCGTGGTGATGCTCAGATTGCCAAAGAGGCAGGATTCTCCGGTTATCTCACGAAACCCATCCATGAAAGACAATTATACAAGGCGCTCTGTTTAGTCATGGGGCAGTCGTTGGACTCTCATCATGATGGCGACAGGGTCGAATCACAGATAGTCACTCGCCATAGTCTTCAAGAAATGGGAGCGAGGGATCGAGTCAAGATCTTGCTCGCAGAAGATCATGTCGTCAATCAGAAGGTGGCGGTTCGCATGCTTCGCAAGCTTGGTTACGGTGTTGATGTGGTAAATAATGGACACCAGGCTGTTGAGGCCTTAGCCCACAACACTTACGACTTGGTGCTAATGGACTGCCGGATGCCTGAGATGGATGGGTTTGAGGCGACCCGGGAGATTAGAAGACGAGAAACGTCGCTTGTCGCTCGTCGCTTGTCGCTAGAAAAACACGAAATCCGAGATACTCGCGACGAGCAACCAGCAACGAGCGACCAAAGCCGAGCGACTAGCAACGAGCGATCAGCGACGCTTCACGTCCCCATCATCGCCATCACCGCCAATGCGATGGATCGTGATCGGGAAAAATGTTTTGCTGTGGGAATGGATGATTTCTTATCAAAACCAGTGATGATTAAAGAACTTGAGGCCATGTTGGAACGATGGGTTCATGGAGAGAGCCAACGTGGGTTGGGGTATTCAGTTGGTCAACAACAAGGTCAACAGTTGGTGACGCATTCTGAAGAGTCTTTTTCAGGAGAACACCCTCCTCTCGATCCAGCGATTTTTGGTGAGTTGCAAGATTTGGGAAGTGATGAGCCAGCTTTTCTGCCAGATATTATCGAACGGTACTTGCAAAAGGCAGTTGGGCATGTCGAAGAGATTCAACAAGCCATATCTCAACAAGACATGGCCACTCTTGAGGGAGTAGCGCATACCTTGAAAGGGAGCTCTGGAAATATTGGAGCCCTCTATTTGGGCCGTCTGTGTTTTGAATTGGAAGAAAAAGGCCGGATAGCTGAACAAGAGGGCGTTGGCGAGTTGTTGTCTCAGGTTAAAGAGGAATTTTCTCGTGTGCAGCATGCCCTAAAAGCAGAATTAACCACGCTGGCTTCTCCTTCCAGTTAAACCGGGACCATCCGTTGCTCGTGAAGAAAAAACCGGGACTCGTATCTCGTATTTTGTGAAGAACAAACCTTCGCCTTTCGTTCTTGGATGAAATACGAACGACGTTTCATTCGTCCGTTTCACGCTTTCCGTCTTACGGTTCACATTAGGCGTGTCGCGACCTGATTGGGTCCATACGCTTCTCCTCCACGCTACCTGCCTTCGCGCTCGCCAATGAAGCCAGCTCTGGTGCGCAAGCGGATCCAGCTTCGGCGGAGTAGGCTCTGCCCGTGGGGCTCCACAAAACCCTTGGTGGCACAGGATGTATTTCTTTCTCTTGTGTGGCTCTGGAGCCAGTTGTGTAACGTTCCTCCGTGCATAATCAAGACGGGAGGGGAGGACATGGAGAGGCTGGCGTCTTTTCTGAAATCAACCTATACGAATTTAGATCTATTGGCATTTTACCGATGTTATGAAGAAGAACGTTCAGATGTCCGGGTGACTCCACGGCGCACCGAGCGAGAGAAACTTGGGGAAGACCGTGGGGACAGAGATGGGGGAAGGGCCGATCTTTCTCATTCGCCTCCTGTTCACACCGTATGAGGTTGACCATGAGTAAAGCATCAAAGGACAAGGCATCGGGAAGAAAGTCCAAAGGCCAGAAAGCCCAGCTCACCACCGACACGTCCGATCTTTCGCCAATGAAGAAAAAGCGGCTCATGTTTGTTGATGACGAGCTGCACGTCCTTGAAGGATTACGTCGCACGCTGAAGGAGCGGCGGCATGAGTGGGATATGACGTTTGTGACCAATCCGTATGAGGCGTTGGTAGAGCTGCAGGAAACCTCTTACGAAGTACTGATTTTGGATATTCACATTGGCAAAACCAATGGCTGGGACTTTATGGCGCAGTTACAGGAAGAATCCAAAAGGGCTGCCCCGCAGATTATCATGCTTACCGGGGGCCAAGATCCCTCACTGAGGGCTCGGGCGATCGAGTTGGGGGCGATGGATCTCTTGATCAAGCCGGTCAAAAAGGAAGACTTGGTGGCTCGCATTACGAATGCCTTACAAATCAAGGCTTATCAAAATGACTTGTATGCTCAAAAGGAACAACACGAGGGGAAGGTGTGGCGGCTCAACATGCTGTCTGAATCCTTACCGGTGGGCACGTTCGAGGTGGATGGTGAGGGAAATTGCATTTATAAAAATCCGACGTGGGATGACATCTTTGGACGGACGAATGACCAAATTTTCTCATTCGCCGCCTCGGAGTCCCCGCATGGATTCTGGCTGGATTGGTTTCATCCCGATGACAAACCGATCTTGTCGGAAGAATGGGATCGATGCAAAGGGTTCTATCGCAAAATTTCACGGGAATGCCGTCTTGATCCAACCATGGGTCAAGAACGGTGGGTGCGCGTGCTCCTCAGGCCCATGGGGAGTGATCAGGGGGTCCGCTTTCTTGGAACGGTGGAAGATATCTCGGAACGAAAAAAAGCGGAGGAGAACCTCCGCCAGGCCCATGATAAGAATGAAAAAATTCTGGAGTCGATTGCAGCCATTTTGATCAGCGTGGATCACCAAGACCACATCATTGAATGGAATAAACAAGCTGAGACCACATTTGGACTCCTCGCGGCCAAAGTGATGGGGAAATCCTTTTTCGAATGCCCGATCACATGGGACTGGGCGGAGGTGCGACGGGGAGTGGAGTCCTGTCACCAACAACAGACATTGATCAAATTGGACAATGTTGGCTACCACCAATTGGACGGAAAAGAAGGTGTGCTCAGCGTGACCTTGAACCCGATCGAAGGGAAACGGGAAGGACGCGGTGGGGTGCTGTTGTTGGCTGAAGATGTCACGGAGCATCGGATGATGGAGCGGAAATTGCTGCAAACCCAGAAGCTGGAATCTATCGGCCGACTCACCGCCGGGGTGGCTCACGAGATCAATACGCCCATTCAATATGTGGGTGACAATACCAGGTTCCTCAATGAAAGCTTTGCCGATTTGCAGAAAGTGCTGAGTGCCTGTACGGGCCTTGTTGAAGCGAGTCAGGGCGGAACGGTGTCTGCGGAAGGTGTCAGGGACATGGCGGCTGCGGTTGAAGATGCCGATCTTGCCTATCTCGTGGAAGAGATTCCCAAGGCCATTGCCCAATCGCTCGAAGGGGTCGAGCGGGTGGCCGCCATTGTCCGAGCGATGAAAGAATTCTCCCATCCCGGAGTAGAAGGAAAGGCCGCGATCGACTTGAATCAAGCCATCGACAGCACGCTGATCGTGGCCCGGAACGAATGGAAGTATGTGGCGGATATGGAGACGGACTTCGATTCGTCACTGCCTTTGGTGCACTGTCATCCAGGCGAGTTTAATCAGGTGATTCTGAACCTGGTGGTGAACGCCGCCCAGGCGATTGGAGACGTCGTGGGCCAAGGGGAGACAAAGAAAGGGCGCATCCTGGTGCGCACGCGGCGGTTGGGGGAGTGCGTAGAAATCCGAATCGGGGATACCGGGTCAGGGATTCCCGAGGAGATTCGGAGCAAAATTTTCGATCCATTCTTCACAACCAAGGAAGTCGGAAAGGGGACTGGCCAAGGTTTGGCGATTGCTCATGCGGTGGTGGTGGAGACGCATGGGGGGGCCATGACCGTCGAGACGGAAATGGGGAAAGGCACGACGTTTATCATCACTCTTCCGTTGAACCCCAAAGAGGCGCCTCAGCCATGAGGCGTAACGCGTCGTTCGTCGCTGGTCGTTCGCATCTCGTATCTCGTGAAACAACGAAATGCGCGCGACGAGATATGGCCGACGTTAGACGGAAGAT
>CAYMQW010000023.1:0-12001 GCA_964392595.1 uncultured Nitrospiraceae bacterium | reverse complement strand
TGTCTGGCAAGACGCGAGGACTGCGCATACTCCGTGTATGGAAAGGACGAGCAACACCGCCAGGCAAGATGGATCGACGCACAAACAGGGAAAGTTATTCATGCGCAAACCCTTAAAATAATCTACTAGACTCTCTTCGTTTGTTCATTCACAATTTCCTTTCACGCACATGCGGCAATCTCATTCGGCTCAACTGAATCGTCAAGGCAATGAACATTTTTCTCGTGGTTTTTACACGGAAGCCTATCAGTGCTATGCCAAGGCCTTAGAGGCGGATCGGATGAGCGGAGATCAACGAGCCTTGGTGGCCACCCTGGGCAACCTGGGAAATATTTGTGCAGTGAGTGGCAAACGCGAGCAGGCAAACTCCTATTATCACGAGGTCTTGGAACTACAAAAACTGCTAGGCGATGATCGCGGCATTAGTTCGACATTGACCAACTTAGGGAATTTGCATGTCGATGCTGGGGAATGGGAACGAGGTCGTGCCTACTATTTAGAGGCCTTGGATATGATGGACCTGTTTAAGGACGATGCGGCCAAGGCCGTCTTACTCTCTGATTTGGGTCTAGTGGCCAAGGAAACGCGACAGTTTGAGACAGCCATGGACTATTATTCTCAGTCCATTATCCTTATGAAGCGAGTAGAAAACCATGCGGGTCAGGCCGATGTGTTTAAAATGATGGCCAGAATGTACTTGGCGTGGGAACGTCATGATGATGCCATTGCTTGTGCTCAAACGAGCTTGGCTATTGCACAACGATTGCGGGATGAGCTTCGAATGGGTGGAGCCTGGTATGTGTTAGCCGGATGCCATGAAACCTTGGGCCAGGATGAACCTGCGGTTCGGTTTCTGAACCGAGTGGTTCGTGTTGATCGAAAGTATGGCTTGCCCAAACTCGAAGAAAATACCCAACGCCTTGCCATGATTCGGAAGCGATTAGAGGAGAACCCTAAGGGCCTGTGAAACAATAGCTTGGACAAGATCGCGCCAAGATTTGTGGAAAATTTGGACGTAACGATTGAGAAAAACACGAGGCATCGCATAGCTATGGTGAGGTTTTTTCAATTGAGACGCGTTTAAAGATGTCCCGAAGATGGGATGCAAGACGTACAAGTTATTGTTTCACAGACCCTACCATCAATCATTGAGGAAAGAAGCATACGATGAGTGAAGCACCTCAGACTTCAGACCTGTGGGATCAAGCCCAAGCGTATTTAAAAAAAACCTATCCAAAGTTTGTGCAGTACGAAGCGAGTGGGGCGCTCACCTTGGAATTAGACGATGAAGATTGGCAACTGGAGGTTACGCCACAAGGAATGCTTATCTGCCAAGCAGGGTACTCCCTTGAGGATATGGAAAGTCTCTTGTCCGATGGTACCCCCGAAGATCTTGGTAGTGACGAGCTAGCCAAGCAAGCAAAGTTTTATATTCAACAAGTCGTGTCCAAATATCGTAACCGTCTTAAGCAAGACGGGTTCACCGAACGGACTGAAATGACCGATGAATACGTTGCTATATTTTTTGAAAGGCATGTCGATTTAGATAACCTGCCAGCTCTCAATGAAATGATCATTCAATATCAAAAGCAGTTTACGGCGAGTTAGTGGTCATGCTTCAACAGTTCTCCCCAAGACATTCGATAGTGAATTTGCTATTTGATTGTGTCATTTTTCTCTTTGGCCAAAACGACAAAATGCTTGTCATCTCATCTGTAATCCCAAAACCCTACATTATTGTGAAAACAACAAAGGAATGAATTGAATGAACAGAAATCTTCCCATCAAAACTATTGATGACTTTCGAAACGCTGTCTATGCGTTTCGGTTACCGCGTATTTTAGCTACGGCGTTGGATATGGATATTTTTACTCGAATGGGTTCTCGCTGGTGGACGCCCAAAGCCTTGGCGAAAGCGTTGAACGCCAATGAACGGGGAGTCGAGATTTTGGTCCGTAATTTAGAGACGGCCGGTTTACTGAAGAAACGAGGAGCCTCCTTTGGTGTGGGTACACTCGGCCAGACGCTACTGAATCGGAAGAGCCCACAATATCAAGGTGCGTATCTCGATCTGTTGCACCATCAATGGGAAAACTGGACAAATCTCACCAATTCCGTTCGCACCGGGAAGCCTATTGAAAATGATGGACCGGATGATCCGGCGTATCGACGTTCATTTACCTGGGCCATGCATCAACGGTCTCTTCAATCCGCTAAACAAGTTGCCGCACAGCTGAGTCTAAAAAAAGTCAATTCATTGCTGGATGTGGGTGGTGGGCCCGGAACCTACGCTCTCGAGTTTTTAGCTAAAAATCTAAAGCTGCAAGCGGGCGTCTGGGATCGAGAACCAGCACTTGAAGTAGCCCAAACCATTGCCAAAACCCTCCGACACGGCAAACGGCTTTCTTACTATCCAGGGGATGTATTCAAAAGCGCGGTGCCAGGAACGTTTGATGTCATATGGGTTTCAAACGTGCTTCATATTTTCTCTCCAGCCGAAAACAAAACTTTATTTCGAAAATTAAAACGCGCATTGAATCCTGGAGGCCGAATCTTCATCCAAGACACCTTTCTCATGGACAAGCCAGGGTTTGATGTCGAAGAAACCAATCTTTTTGCCGTGACCATGCTGCTCTACACACCCAGCGGAAACACCTACCACGCTAAAGAGGTTCAAGAATGGCTCAAAGCCTGTGGGCTCAATAAAACCCGATGTCTTCGATTAAAAAAAGGAACCGGCGATTGGGATGGGGTGATTATTGAAGCGAAAGCATTATGACGCGACTGAGAGCTAATGCTACTCTTCCAGCGACGATATAGAAGAGAGGCTCTCTTCATTAAAGGAGCCTCTCCGAGATTAGCGATCTTCACGAGAATGGACTGGGACGAGCGCCTTAGGAAATAACAGGCATTTCCCTCCCAAGATGATCAATATAAAATTTAAGAGCCCTGTTGTCATGATGACCACTATAAATTCCGTGGACTCAGGTTTTCCCGTAACGCTTTGTGCCAACGTGGCAATGTCCAAGGCGAGCCCGATCGTTCCGTAGATGACAGCTGTCATGAATGTCCAGCGTTGACCAGTGAGACACAACCCTCCGATGAGTAATGGCATGCCATATTGAAAGGTGTTCCAGATGACACTTCGTGTCGGAAGCCCTTCTGCTTGAGTTGCTTGAAAGCTATTGAGGGCCATGGCTCCGGCAAATAAGCCAAAGCAAACGATAGCCATGATGTGGTGAAGCTGACTTTGTGAGGGAGGTCTTTCGGTCATGAATTGCTTGGATGATGCCAATACAAGGATCTTAGGTTTTTTTTGAGGAGATAGACTTTGCCGGCAAGAGGACTGTGATGGAAATATCCCCTCCAGCCCCCAGTTTAACGTCGATGAATCCCTGATGCTCCTGGATGATTTGATTCGCAATGGCTAGCCCCAACCCTTTGCCCGGTATCGGTTGATTTTTCACATCCTTCGGTTCGGCCGCATGGGCAAACAATAAACCTCCATCCCCTTGAAACTCTGGCAAAGGAAGTCCGCCTCGAGAAAGGGTCATCTCGAGTTCAGCCCACGGTTCATATTCCGATTTCATACGAGGTTTGGTGATCACGGTAATGGTACCTCCCACTGGGCCCATAATGTCTAGGCTACTCATCAAAATGTTCAGCACAACTTGTTTGATTTGTTGCCGGTCAATCCAAAGAGGTGGGATCGTGGCGGACAGGTTCTTTTCAATCATGACTGGTTTAGATGTGGGAATGGCTTCGATAAAATATAAACAGGATTCCACGATTTCATTGAGATCTTCTTGTCTGGCTTGAGGTTTGGTTTGTCGTGCATAGTCCAAGACTTCTTTGATCAAACGTTCAATCTTTGCAACATCCTGTGCCACCTCTTCTGACAATTTTGCCACATACTCCAGATCTTGAATTTGAGTGGGAACTTGGGTGACGAACGTTTTAATTGAACCAAGAGGAGGGAGTATTTCCTGGGCAAGCCCCCCAGCCATCGACTCCAACGATCGCAGTCGATCTGCCCGGTGAGCCTGCGCTTGTGATTCTTTGAGTTCTTCATAGAGTAAGCTGTTGTCGAGTGCAATGGCTGCTTCCTGTGCAAGTGTCGTTAAAATCGTAAGGTCTTGTTCGGAATAGAGCACACGACCTTTCCGAGACCCAAGACAACAAAATCCCACAAGTCGATGTTTATTGGCTAAAGGCAACGCGACTTCACTGTGGAAGGAGTCGCGAAGAGTTGTCAGCAGTTGAGCTGATTCATAGCGCGAATCGTGTTCCAGGTCTTGGCGTATCAGACCCGCTTGTGTTTCCTGAAGATATTGCGGGAGCGGACTCTTAAGACCAACAGTAGCGAGATGTGGGGTTTTTCCTTTCGACGTTCCAAATTCTGCGGCGAGCCGATAGGTCGCCTGTTGCTTCTCAAGGAGATACAAGGAGACGGTTTTGGCTCCCATGTTCTGACCTAGGGTTCGAACAATTTCATTCGTTAACGTGTTTACATCGAGAATGGTGACAAGTGCTTTGGAAAAGTTAGTGAGCGTGGTATAGGCTTCATGACGTTCTCGAAACAGGGTCCGAGAGATTGCCCCCTCCGTGCCAACTTTCATTTGGTACGCCCCAATGACTGTGAGAAGGAAGAGGGTCAGCAACAGAAATGAAAATTGAAGATTAATGTGACCCCAAAAGATTTTTTGCATAAGTAACAAGAGGGGATAGACGGGTAAGGCCACGAGAACTAACAACACGAGATACGTGACCCCTTTTTCGAACGCGAGGGAGAAGTCCATTAATCGATGTTGCAGTAAAGTGTAGGCTACCAGTGCAACATAGATGGTGGTAAAGATGGTGCCATATGGTGGAAGAGGGATATCATACCAAAGAGGAAAATTTGTTGCGCCGCCTCCGAATCCAAAAATCGTGGCGATGAGCAAGTAGAGATACTGCGTGCGTTTTACTCCGCTCGTGTGCCTGAGTGCCGTATACAACAGATAAATGGTGAAAACGATCAGGAGCGCCCACCACATCAAATAAGGGTGAAACAACCACCCTGGCTTTGGCCAGAAGGAAAAATTAAGTGCTGGCTGAACGTCGGCCACAAACGCCGTGGTGGCGTTCCCGATGAGAAACAACAGTGCGAGAGCGTAGGATACGCGTATGAGGGTTTTATAACGGTCGACAAGATTGAGGAGTACGAGGATATGGTGCAAATACGTGACCGGAAGAGCGATGGCTCCTATCATGAATACGCCGACAAGAACATAGGCAACATCCCGCGTTTCGGCTAACTGCCATCCAAAGTAGCCGAAGCTCCAGATGGCCACCGATACGCCAAAATAGCCAAACGTTCGATGGCGAATCTCGTGCGGATCCCGAGAATAGACTAGGATCGTCAATCCAGTGGCTGCAAGACCGTTTAGTAATCCGCTTAGAGCCCAAAAAGTCATAGGAATAGATTGTGAGAGGCCATCATCGAGCTGTAACAAGGATATGACGAGGAGGGTAATCGAAAACGTGAAGACATGTAAAGGGCAAACCCGAGCGAACCAGACATCTGGCCCGCTCGGGTTTGCCCGAGTATCTTCAGTTGCTCATGCTGCAAACAATGATTCTAATGTCCGTGGGACAACATGTGCCTCTTTTTCTAGCAAGGCTGGTTTCTCAACGACCCCAATAAAGGCTTGATTGCCAAATGTCGGAAACACGCGAGGATTTTTTACGCCACAGGACAACAAGACTTGGTGGAACTCTTCTTGTGTATAGAACTGGAAGGCACCTTCGCTCTCACCCTGACGAATATGGCTCGAATTGTTCAGGAGATCCCGAGCCTCCTGAATAGCCGTTTCTGTTTGCGACTGACCCACAAAGTTTCTATAGATTTGGGTTAGATCGGAACTGGGTTTGAGGTTACTCAATACCAACTTGCCGCCTGGGGCCAAGACTCTGAGCAATTCACGAATACTGGCCGCGGGATCCCGTAAATATCCAATGACTAAATTGCTCATGATTCGATCGAAGCTTCCATCTTTAAAGGGCAATGGTTTGTTCAAATCGAGACGATAAAAATTTGGCATGAGAATGTTGGATGGTTTCGTGCAGGCTGAGGGCCCCTGACTCGCCTGTTTAAGAACTTGGTTGAGGTGTGAATTGGCCACTTTCAAAGCCGACTCGACAAAATCCACACCAACGTAGTGAATGGGTTCATCATGATAACTCTTGGTCTGTTGACGTTGCATCCATTCCTTCGCAAACAGGAATGATCCAAAATGGCCATTGCCACAGCCGGCATCCAGCAACCGATCCCCAGGGGAAACCGTTCCTAACAGATGATAAATATGATCCAGGGCTGCCATATAATCATGGGTGAAGGCAATATAATGAAAATTCGACAGGTAGTGGGACCAGAAATCCACATGGTCAGCTTCGTGTTGAAATCGCCGCGTTTGATTGTTCTCTCGCTCAATTCGATTTTGCTGGCCGATCTCTTTCCGTGACGGTTCAATCAGTTCGTCAGTTGCAGGATGCCAGGCAAGTTGCTCCTGACAGGCAAAGACAATGTGTCGATAGACAGCCCGGGCTTTTCTTGGATTTTCTTGAAGGCGATGGAGTCCTTCAGGAATGAGGCAGGTACGGCATTGTTGTGACTGAAAAGCCTCAAATATTTGCTGTAGCGATTCCGTTTCAACCCAGGCATCTTGTTCGGCAGAAAACCATATGAGGGGAGACGTCATACCTTGGACATCCTGAATCGTTGTCGCCAAATCACTAAACTTTCCTTCAACAGCATCTTTTAAAAAGATGTGACTATTGACATTAAATCCAAGCGCATTTACAGCACTGCGACCATGACCATCCAGATAGTCCCCAATTAAATCTTCTTGATGCACGGAAGCCAGGGTGGCGCGTACATCGACAATACCGCTAATCACAATAAGCTGGTCAACCTGGCGATCCTTGCTCAAAACTTTAAGTGCCACACGTCCTGCTAAACTTGTCGCGACTAACGCCACTTTGCTGTGACCCCAATTCTGTTTTGCGAAGTCGAGCATGGTGGCCATATCCTGTTTCATATTGGTAAGACTGGTCTGTTCGTGATCCCCATCGCTTTCGCCCACATGGTCAGTATGGTCATACCGCAATACGTTAAACCCATTGCTTGCCAGGTAATAGGCCAAGGTGATGTATTCGCGTTTGGTCTCACCATATCCTGGCGCCAACACCACGACAGGGGCCTGTGCCTGAACATGTTCCTGATGATCAACATAGCCGACAATGTTCTTTCCTGAATCGTTTGTACAGTGAAATGGCGTGCTGATCAATTTCGATTGTGAAGCCTTGGCTAGTTCCGGCAAATCTGTGTGGTCTTTGAATAGGGTTGGGGTTGATGGTGAAAGATCAAATAACTTGTCTCCCGTTTGGTCGGCCATAAATGTCAGTGCAATGTGTTCATACCCTCTCGTCCATTCTTGCTTCCCCAAAAATGCTTTGAGCTTGAAGAACGTAAATTCATCAAGGTGAGGCCACGATATTTGGACCATCATATGCCCAAAATGATGGGCACCAACTTCCTCCCCTTTTTTCTCCACCGTGACTGATGACACCTTTCCTCGAATTTCCAAAGATGTTTGACCTGTCGATAATGAAAAAATGACACATTGTGAAATCGTAATTGGAACAAATCCTTCCACCGACACTGACAATTCATTTTCTGTTAAGGCAGAGATTGTTCCTTTCCATGTGGTTCCATGAAAATCCAGTTGAACTACAGGTTTTCCACTGGATAACAAATGACCTTTTTGCAGATTAGCAAAATTTTTAACCGGAAGGGGTGACATTGGTGGATCCTTTCTTGAATGGGTTCCTTCCCAAAAAAATCTGATTTGGAAAGGAATGGAATTAATAATACCTAATTATTTATACTTAAATTATTGACCAAACCTGTCCATGAGCCCGTTCTTGTGGGCGCGTTTACAAAAGCTGTGTAATCATTATTTATTAAATTTTTTTCTTTATGGATCCCGTATTCCCATGACGCCTTTCTCCTTCGTTTCTTAATTCAGGTCGGTAGAAATTGCCTAACGTTAATCTTTATTGTGCATCTCGCATGCCATGATCGTTTGATCATTAGATCCAGAATTGAATCTGATTTTTTGATTGAGAAACCAAGAAAAAACGAGGTTTTGGAGGTACTAGGATTTGGACGAAGAAGTATTTTCCAAAGAACGTGGTGGAAATCTTGACATTCTTCGTCAAAATTCCTGACAGACAGACAATTTATTGACACTCGAATTCAACCAAGCCTAGAATGAGAGCACCCAGAAAGGGGGAGCCATGACGCAACACACGACCAACTCGATTCGTAACGTGGTTTTGGCATCGTATGCGGGAGCCGGAAAGACCTCTTTAGCTGAAGCTCTAGCGTTTTCATCTGGCGTCATTCCCACCATGGGGTCAACCTCAACCGGCAATACGGTCGGGGACTTTGAACCGGAAGAGGTTCACCACCATCATTCCATGAGTACCGCCCTTCTTCATTTTGATTTCAAAGACACTTCATTCAATATTTTAGATGCTCCAGGGGCGCTGGACTTTTTTGCGGACACGAAATCCGCCATTCATGTGGCAGATGCTGCGGTGTTGGTCATAGGCTCGTCGGGTTTACGCTCAGAAGTCGAACGCGTGTGGGATGTGATTCAAGAGCGGGAGATTCCAAGTGTGATCTTTGTGAATGAACTCGATAAAGAGCACACGAATTTTGAATCAACCCTGGAAGAAATTTCCAAAGTCTTGGAAATCACCTGTATTCCAATAGCCATTCCTCTTGGCCAGGAAGCCGGATTTGATGGGGTCATCGATTTACTCAATCAAAAGGCAGTCATTCCTGTTCCTCATAGCCACAAAATTCAGGAAACAGACATTCCGGCGGACTTACAGGAGAAGGTTGACGAGGCGAGGAAAAAGTTAATTGAGAGTGCGGCGGAAGGCAGTGACGACTTGCTGGAAAAGTACCTTGGAGACGGGGAGTTATCCAAGGAGGAAATTCTTCAGGGATTGGCATTAGCGACCCGCAACCGTTCCTGTGTTCCGGTCCTGTGTGGCGCCGCCACAAAAAATATTGGGACTACGGTATTACTGGAAGCCATCACTCAATTACTACCGTGTCCACAAGAGCGCGCCAAGGGGAGTCCACTAACAGGACACCACCCTCAAACGGGAGAAGACATGGCGGTGACAATGACCGATGGCGATCCGTTTTCGGCCTATGTGTTTAAAACCAGCATTGACCCCTTCATGGGGCGGCTGACGTTTATTAAGGTCCAATCTGGCTCCCTCGACGCGAACTCTCATTTTTACAACTCTGTTCGCAATGTGAAGGAAAAAGGCGGGCACCTTTATCACGTGTTGGGCAAAAAGACCACACAAGTTGGGAAGGTGTCGGCAGGCGAGATTGTTGCAATTGCTAAACTCAAAGATACACTAACCGGCGATACGATTTGTACAGATAAACATCCCGTTATACTACCTGCTGTCACACGCAATCGTCCAGTTATGTCTTTTGCCCTGGAATCCAAAGCGAAGGGCGATATTGATAAAATTAGTCTCGGCCTTCATAAACTTGTGGAAGAAGATCCCTCACTGGAATTCCTTCGAAACGAAGAAACCAAGGAAATGTTATTGAGTGGAGTGGGTCAGACACATATTGAAATCACATTGGAAAAGTTGCATCGCAAATACGGCGTTGATGTCGATTTGCACACACCCAAAGTGGCCTATCGGGAAACGATTCAAAAAATGGCGCAGGCTCAAGGTAAATACAAAAAACAAACCGGGGGGCATGGCCAATATGGGGATTGTTGGTTGCAACTTGATCCGTTGCCGAAAGGTGGGGGATTTGAATTTGTGAATAAAATTGTTGGCGGGGTGATTCCACGGAATCTCATTCCGGCTGTGGAAAAAGGTGTCGTGGAGGCCATGCATCATGGCATCTTAGCGGGATTCCCGGTTGTGGATGTACAAGTCACCGTGTATGACGGCTCACATCATTCTGTGGATTCTTCGGAAATGGCATTTAAAATGGCAGGGTCAATGGGATTGAAGAAAGCCATGGAATCGGCGCAACCTGTGCTGCTTGAGCCGATCATGTTGGTCGAAGTGACCGCTCCGGAAGATATGGTTGGCGCGGTCATTGGAGATTTAAACAGTCGGAGGGGACGAATATTAGGGATGGACGTCAAAGGCCATAACCAAATGGTGAAGGCGATGGTCCCGCTGGCGGAAATTTTAAAGTATGCCCCAGCCCTCACATCGATTACGGCTGGCAAAGGCTCATATGTGATGGAATTTTCCGGCTATGAACAAGCCCCACGGGAAGTGATCACCAAAGTTGTGGAAGAGCACAAATCCGCGAAGCAGGCGGTGAATGGGTGAAATGCGTCGCTCGTCGCTGGTTCCTAGTCGCTCGTGAAAAAAACGCCCTAATACGAGCAACAAGTGACCAGCAACGAGAGACGATCTTACTAGGTTTGTCGTCCCCTGAAAACTTTTTCATAGTCTTTTCCTGGCCCCTCCCTCTTCTGTAGCCGCAGGATCTAATCCTGCCTCTTCACGCGCATCAGTGGCAGACGCAATGGCTACCTACTGACGCCTGGAGGAGGCAGCCTGAGATGGGCAAATGGCGGTGAATGCAGTTATCTAGGACTTTTTGAATTTTCATCTTGGATTATCCTATTCTGTAGGAGATGGGGGAACTGTTCCTGGTCCTCGATGTATGGTTGACTCACCTCAAGTAAATCCCTAAATTCTATCATGAACGAAACGGACGATCCGCAAGAACGTGAGGATAAAGCTTTCCCAAAAAACGACAATCATTGCCCCTGAAAAACTACGGGATTATGTTGTCAATTTATCCAATCCCGATGGCGAATCAAACGCACGATTCCTTCGGGTCATGGGCTATGAGCAAAAAAATTGGAAGACTCTCGATCTCGACTTGAGAGAACAACATCTCTCACAAGAAGCCATATGGGAAAAAGTATGAAATCCTTGCGCCCCTTGTCGTCCCGAATGGAAAAATGTGATGGCTCCGATCGGTCTGGATGATTCGCAAAGGTGAATCCATTGCACGTTTTATCACACTTATCCAGGAGAAAAGACCATGACTCTTCCTTTGTTTTCCAGGGTGATCCTGACACAAGATATCCGGGATCACAATTTAGTCGCTGGGGACATGGGGACCCTTGTTGAACATCATCCTGCCACCAGCGAGTATCCCGAAGGATATGAAGTGGAATGCTTCGCCGGCAACGGTGAAACGATTGCCGTAGTATCGGTTCCCGCCACGGCATTGCGTCAGGCGACAAGCAAAGATGTGATGCATGTTCGTCCACTGGTGACTGCCTCATCATAGCAATCACACGTTCTCATACTAAATGGTCGACTTTCGGGCATATACGGTAGTCCAGGGTGCACTGAACCATTTGCTTTTCATTATCATCATCATCTCATCAACCCCATCCGCCTACTGACCAGACTGATTTAGGGTTTATCGGCATCGGTAAATCCGAGACAAGTGCGTTTTTCTTTCAGCTATTTCCCCTGAAATCAAAAATTCCTATCTGCAGGCTAATTTCTTCTAACTAAACTTCCGAAGAGTACTGACGTGCCTTTGGGTTCTGCCCCAGAGCTATCTTGGGATGACAAAAGCTGTCATCTCACTTCAGGGCACAACGATCGTTATAAATGTCATTCGATTAGTGAGAGACATAGAAGCATCCATATATACAAAATGTTTGGGGCCGTGAGCAACGAAATCTTTATTTGGAGGAAATTGATAGGGCGTTTCACGAGTTGGCACAGAACCAGAAAAAAGGCCGGAACTGTGATGACATTCGCGAAGGGTATCAAAAATACGAGATTGGCAAGCATTTCATTTTCTACCGTATGACAGAACCCCACCACCTTGAAATTGTGCGTGTCCTGCATGGCAAGATGA
>CAYMQW010000022.1:0-12089 GCA_964392595.1 uncultured Nitrospiraceae bacterium | reverse complement strand
GTTGGGCCCGTTCGTAGTCTATGCCAGAATCTCGGCACAGGTCGGGATCAGCTTGAACCGGAACTTTGCAGTATGGGCAAATGGCGCGAACCAGTCGTTGGGCTAAAATGCAGCTGAGGGAGGAGACGAAGTTAAACCGTTCGATGCCCATATTGACAAAGCGGGAGATAACATCAAAGGCATTATTGGCGTGAACCGTGGTAAAGACTAGATGGCCGGTCAATGCCGATTGAATGGCAATCTGAGCGGTCTCGTTATCGCGAATTTCTCCGACCATGATTTTGTCAGGGTCGTGTCGAAGAATGGACCGAAGCCCTCGGGCAAATGTTAACCCCTTCTTTTCGTTAACCGGGATTTGCACAATGCCTTCGAGTTGGTATTCCACGGGATCTTCGATCGTAATAATTTTGTCTTCCGGTGAGTGAACCTCATTGAGCGCGCCATAGAGAGTGGTGGTTTTTCCGCTTCCTGTTGGGCCAGTGACCAGCACCATTCCGTACGGCCGGGTGATGGCTCGTCGAAATCGTCGAAGATCTTCGGGGTTATACCCCATCACATCCAATCGCAATCCCCCAACTCCTGCAGTAATCGAGGATTTGTCCAGAATACGAATAACCACCGACTCTCCAAATACACTCGGCAATATGGACACCCGAAAATCGACCGTGCGTTTTTCCACATGGAGCTTAAAGCGCCCATCTTGAGGAATTCGTCGTTCGGAGATATCCAATTCCGACATAATCTTTAACCGAGAAATCAACGAGGAATGGATGGATTGGGCCAACGGTTCAATGGCGGGGTACAACACGCCATCGATGCGAAACTTGACAGCGACGCTGTGTTCATTGGGTTCGATGTGAATATCACTGGCATGTTTTTGCAGCGCGCTCAGGATAATCGTATCAACGAGTTTCACAACCGGGCTTTGGTCCTTGGTAATGCTTTCGACCGAAAGAATTTCTTCTCCTTTGTCATCTTCCTTAATGAGCACGGGATGGAGTTCGGCTTGGATTCGTGTGAGAACTTGTTTGTTGCCTTCACTGGCAGCCAATCCATCTTCAATGGCCGACTTCGTCGAGACCACGAGCCGAACTTCACGACCTAACAGGAGCTCCAGTTCGTCAATGGCACGAAGATCCTGAGGATCGGCGACTGCAATGGTGATAAACCCGTCCTGATCGGAGACAGGAGCAAATGGCTGGCGGTGCATCCATTCAACTGGGATTGTGGAAAAAAACTCTGGATCAACACGAAATTCTTGAAGGGGTTCAAAAGGGAGGCCAAACTGCTCTGCAATGGCTTGAGCCAACGGTTTTTCCTGAACAAGCCCTTCTCGAAGTAATACGGTACGAAGTGGTTCATGGGTGGATTGGGTCTGCTCGAGACATTCATCCAGTTGAACCGGTGAAAGCAGTTCTCGTTTCAACAAAATCGCTTCTAAGGATGCGCGTTTAACCGGTGTGGCCATACAGACAAACCTACGTAATGCGTGATGCGTGATGCGTGATGCGAAATTCGGAAAAGTTTTTTGTTCTTAACGTTTCACGCATCACGATTTTCCTTACACCGTATCCGCCAATTGGAAGACTGGGAGATACATCACAATAACAATTCCGCCGACTAAAAACCCCATGATCAGAAGTAGCACGGGTTCAATCCACGTGGTTAGTTGATTGAGTTGGAGATCCAACTCGCTTTCATGAAATTCCGCGATTTCCTGCAACATGGTTTGGAGGGAACCTGTGGTTTCACCGACTTCAATCATTTCCAATGTCATTCTTGGCAGAAAATTTTCTTGTTTTAATGAAGCAGCAAAACCCATTCCATCCCGGACGCGGGCACTGGCGTTGGTTAAGGATTGAGAAATTACTTTATTGGTCATGGCATTGGCGGTAATCGTGAGCGCGGTAAGAAGTGGAATGCCGCCAGCGAGAATCGTGGCTAAGGTTCGCGAGAGACGAATAATTTGATTTTTTATCATGATGCTTCCAATCAAGGGGATGCGAAGCAGCAAGCCGTGAAGTTGAAATTGGCCTGTTGGCGTTCGTTGCCAGGCGTAAAAGAGTATGGGGGCCATGATACATCCCGCCAAAGCCCATGGCCCCCATATCGCAATTGATCCGACGACGTCCAGAAGAATTTGAGTGGGGACAGGCAGTTCCCTATCTCGCTGTGCGTACACCTCCGCAAAAATCGGCATGATAAAGATTAAGAGAAACCCAACAACACCGAGTCCGACAAAGACTAGAAACGCTGGATAGGCTAAGGCTTTTGACACCTTTTCCCGCACTGAAATGATGAGCTTCAAATAGGCAATATATCGTTGCAGAACCTCAACAAGGTTGCCGGTGTGTTCGCCGGACTGAATGGTTGCTCGATAGAGATCGGCGAAATATTTTTGTTGAACGCTCATGGATTCAGAGATAGCCGATCCACCTCGGATTCCTTCTCTGACCTGTTGTAAGGCTATTTGAAAGTGAGGATTGAGGGCGCGTTCAGTCAGAATGTCAAATGTTCGGAGGATGGGCAATCCGGCTTTGACGAGAGCTAAAAATTGTTGATTGAAGATCAGGAAATCTCGGAGGGAAAGTTTAGTTCCAAATTGAATGCCTTTTGAAAGCCCGGATCGAGATTGTTCTCCATCCATATGCAGAACAAGCAGGCCTTGCGTCTCAAGTTGGCTGCGGACGGCTCCTTCACTGATCCCATCTGTGTCATCTTCAACAATGGTGCCATCTGCGCGTGCGGCTCGGTAATGATACTGCGGCATGAGTGACCCCCATCACGGGAGGGGTGTGTCCTTTGTACGAGGAAGTTCGACCAGCTCCTGAGACTCAAATGCGTCCATGGCTGGTATCTTGAGAAAATGACCGATGACGATCGTGTCATGTGTGAGCCCGTTTATGTGTTTTAACGCATTCACCGTGGTTCCATAGGTCTGAGATAGGCGCCACAAGGAATCACCTCGTTTCACTACAATGAGGTCAGTGCCAACCATGCGGTCTTCAGCCAATACGCCACCTTGTGATGGTGCGGGCGTCGCTGCAATTTTCTGAAATTCAACTTCATCTCGTAACGCCGAGATGTCTTCAGAGAGCGTCTCAATCGATGAACTGAAGCCATTCAGCGATGTTTCCATGGTGCGCATTTGCGTGACAAGTTGTAAAATCTGTGGGGCGGAAGCCGTTTTTGCTCGCAATTGTGCGACCTCTACCCGCAGTGTATCCCGTTCCTCTTTCAGGGAGGTGGCCTCTGTTTTGAGTCGTGAGATTTTTTCAGAATGCTCCAACTCCCGAGCTTTGAGGGAGCCGGTTTGTTGGTGAGCCGATCGGACAAAAGCAGCTTGTTTCGCTGTTTTTATGCGTTCGGAAGCCAACGCAGCACGCAAGGTTTCGGCTTCAGCCTGAGCTTCAAGTGCCAGCGTAGAAGACATATGGCTCAGCGCAGGAATGGTTGGAGCCGTTACAGGTTTGGCCTGGTGGGCACAGCCTTGAAAAAGCAGAGTTCCCAGAAGGACCCAAGGTGCTGAGAATTTTACAAGAGGTGCTCCAAACATATACTTTTTACCATTCACTATAGGCTGATCCACTGATCGCAACTCCATCACTGCCACTGTGCACATCAAAAATTCCACCGGCTTCATCATCGTCGGCATTTTCTTCAAACACTAACTGCCAGGTGTCAGCTGCTTTGGTAAACGGATCAATGGGTATGTGCCGAAGATAGCCAACCTCGACCAACGCCTCAAGACTTTGAGGATAAATACCTTGATCCGCGTAATGTTGGTCCAACACGGTCCGAATCGTTGCCAAATTGTTTCTCAGTGTGGCCTCCCGAGCTTTCACCGCAGACTGTTGAAACGATGGTACGGCAAGTGTCACTAAAATGCTAGCAATGGCCACGACAATCATCAATTCGAGTAAGGTATACCCAGTGGCTCTATTCCATTCTGGGCCTGTTGAAAAAGTCCGCCAGCGGCGTTCTCGGTCCGTTGTCGTGCTCACGTACACCCGTACGCTCCGCACGCCAACGGCCATGCGGCCTTGCTGGACGGGCTTTTTTGAACAGGCCCTATTGCTCTTGGCGCTTAAAAGTGTTCGATAGTTGCAACCAGTTTGAATATTTTTTGAAGTATTCAACAGGTTCTTGCTGCATGTATCATTACCAGTCGCGATACGACGTTCCATCTATCGCTGTGCCTGTGCTTGTCGTGAAAATGTCAAATACATCTTCTCCACACCAATCATCCACATCTGCATCATCCTGATAGCACCGGATGCCCCATTCTTGGGATTGGGTTATAGGGTCAAAGGGAACCTTGCGTAAGTAGCGTCGGATAGCGATTGTTTCTTCAATGACCGATTCTGCGCCGCTTAATTCAATCTTTAATAAGGTGTCAAGAGATTTCGGGTAACCAGTTAGACCAGTGTGCTCTTTACAGGACAATTGGTTTTTGACGCACAGGGGGCCCAACAGGGTGTTGCTATCCCGCGCCCAATCGCGGCGAAAATCATCAATGGCGGTTCGAACCATTCGCAAGGTGTGACGGAGCTCCAATTCTTTTGCTCGTTTGGCGCTGACTTTCGTGAGAGGCATGGCAATGGATGCCAAAATGAGAATGATCACTAACGTAATGAGTAACTCGATTAAGGTCACACCGTGGTCCTGTGTTTTCATTTTAGGAATGTTGAAAAAAGCCGCCAGCGGCGTTCTCGCCATTTTGCCGTGCTCACGTACTTGGTGTACGCTCCGCGCGTCAAAATAGCTGCGGCCTTGCTGGACAGACCCTTCGGAAAGACTCAGGGCTTGCTTTTTTGAATATTCCCTCCAACTGATACCGTCTGTAGCATGAAATGGCCATTGGAATGAATGATTTAACTGTCCCATTTTAGAAGATTCGGATCAGACTATGTTGCACCGTGATCGGAATCGATTGCCCTGATGTCCCGGTCAGCTTGGGTTGTTTAATGACAATAGGGGATTGTCCCTTTGTTTTGGTCTTAAAGACCAGCGTGGCCAGTTGTCCGTTGCCACTGACTGCATGTCCCGGTCGGCCAAATTGCAACACGATCTTCCCCGATTTCGGAGACGCTGACACGGTCATGGATGATTGCTTTTGATCGATTCGGAAAAAATTCCCCGGTAAGGCTTCCACAAATTCCAAATGCGCGGGATTATAGGTAATAGTCACCTGCGCGTGTTGTGACTCGGGTACAGCTTCTCCTGCCAGAATCAATTCAAAGGTCTGCCCCGGCCCTGTGGTAACCTCTGAAGGTTGTAAGATTAATTTGGCTGGGGAAAAAGGCGTTGTCGTTGGCGACGGTTTTGGGGATGGTGCTTTAGCCTGAGAGCTGACCTTACTGGCAGCTGTTTTATCTGATTTTGGCTGGTCGGGATCGGATAGACTGGTGTCGTCATTCGCTAAAGTCACCTCAAAAAATGGAGCATGTTCTTGAGGCGAAAATAGCGGTTTGGTCGCGAATTGGTTTGCCGTTCCTGACCAAATCGTTTGCTTGGTGATATTAGGAGGAGTCACCCTACGGATGATCCGAGGTGTGATGGCCAAAATAACCTCAGTCGTATTTTTTTCGACCTTCTTTTGAAATAAATCTTTGATAATCGGAATATCGTCAAGTCCAGGTATGGAATCACGGGATTTTCTATCTTCTTCTTGTATGAGGCCAGCAAGAATCACGGTTTCGCCATCTCGAATGTTGAGTGTGGTTTCGGCGGTTCGAGTCCCAAAACGAAACTGGGTAATTTGGGGACTATCCTGCAGGGTGACCTGTTCTCCTATTCGCGTGACTTCGACTTTGAGTTTGATCGTGATTTCCCCAGTTAAATGAATCGTGGGTTCCACATCGAGTTTGACCCCGGTGTCTTTGAATTCAATCGAGGTGACGGTTGACTGAGTCGAAACCCCGGTGGTTCCTGTGGGAGCCGAAGAGGTCGTCGATAACAAAATGGGTTCTTTATCCCCAACGTTGATTGAGGCTTTTTGACCATTCAGAACCCGAATCTTTGGTGAGGCGAGGGTCTTGGCATTGGATTCGGTTTTAAAGAATTCCAATAAGACACTTGAGGGAAAGGTGAATAAATACGAATCTGGGCCTAGGCCGGTTAACTCTTGATATTTGAAGCTTTGGACCGCCGTGCTGAGGGTTCCAGGGGCTGTTCCTGGAAAAATTCCAGCACCGACCTGTTTGACAAAGCTCAGTCCTAATCGTTCTTCAGTACTGCGGTTAACTTCGAGGACCTCCAACGAGAGCTCCACTTCAGAATTTCGCCGGTCATTGGCCAGAATGACTTGTTCGGCCAATTGGAGTTTTTCAGGTTGATCACGGATGACGACGGAATTCAGCGGCTCGTTGACGTAGACGCGCTTAGTTTCCAAGATGGTCCGAAGCAAATTGGCCATGTCTTTGGCTTTCGCCGTGGATAGGTAAAAGGTCCGAATTTGGAGGTCCTGGTATTGTTGGCGTTTCTGTTTCGTATCGGGAATGATCAGCAAAGTATCCGGGCCCACTCGTCTCGCAAATAACTGATTGGTGGCCAAGATGAGGTTTAAGGCCTTATCAAATGGGGTATCTCTTGTAAAGATCGTGACGAGGTCATCACGGACATCTTTTTCAAACAAGATATTGATATTGGCAGTTCGCGCCAGGATTTCAAATACTTGTTTCAGTCGCGTGTTTTGGAATCGGAGGGTCACGGGCTCTGTATTGCCACCCAAACTCTGGTAGACATTTTGCTCTTGCACAATGGCAGTAATACCTTCAAGGGCCTCGGTCAGATTGGGATCGAGTTCAATTGCCCGTTCGTAGGCATTCATCGCATCATCAAGCCGGCCCAAATTCTGCAACATTTTGGCATCTTTTAATCGTTGTCGTGCATCTTTGAGTCGAACCACAGCTCCTAAGGCAGAATGGTGCTCTGGCTGTGCGGGGTCGAGCCCTAAGGCAATCTCGAATTCCTGCAGAGCCGAAGGGAGTTGTTGCTGTTTCAAAAACTTCCGTCCCTGTTGGTAGTGTATCCGGGCCGCTTGAGTCTTGGCTGCTCCCAGGGCCTTTCCTATGTCAGCATTAAAAGGATCTTTTTTGAAGGCTTGGCGGTAGGCGCCTACTGCGGCGTCCCACTGCCCCTGCTGAACCAATTCCTCGGCAAGTTTGATGTCGGAGCTTACGGTGCTACACCCGGCTAGGGTAGAATAGCCGAGGAGCAGGAGTAAGAAAATAGCGATGTATTTGGGAAGCGTGCTCATGACAACAATGCGTATTCCATCATGGAATGGCTACAGAGGTAAAAACCCTGCGGATATCGAACACCCTCAGCCTACCATAACTCTGAAAAAGTGAATAGAGAGTAGGCTGAGGGTGACACATGTATGACCTTTTTATCGGTTTCTTGTAGTTAATATTTAATTTGCCATTCTGTGAGGCAACCTCAATCTGTCAGGACAACTTTTACCGTCATCGGATTTACATCGAGGGCGCTTGCCCAATATGACAAATTCTTACTGACGGTGGGTAGGGCAATGGTCTATTGAAATGGGATCTCTGTCTGTTGGGTGACGGCTCACCCGAGTCATTTTGGTTCCGTCTCGTCGTCGTCTCCTAATTCGGTCTCCCCAGTGGTAGAAGCTTGCTGGCAATTATTTGGGACAGCCGGGTTAGCGGGGCTGCGTCCGCAGCCAACGGCGGATGCTTCGAAACGAATACTGTTATAGGTTGAGGCCCCTTTGAAGGTCACCAGATCCATTGGGCTATCCATGCTTGGACTGCGAACACCGCGAATGTCTTTTCCAACTTTGATGAGGGCAAAGTCTTTCCCGGTGATAGGATCTTTGTAGACAGACTGAAGATATCGTTTGGGACGTTTGATCAGATCTTCCAACTTGAGGGGATATCGGTTTGCCCTGGTGGCTTTTTGCACTTCATAATCAGCGACATAGCGTTCGATGGCTTCTTTGATCCGATTGCCTCGAAAAGCCAATTCGGCCTCCCGGTCGCGTTTCATGATCACCGACCAATGTTGAGCGACCCCCATCAACGTGATGCTCAGTATGACAATGATAAACATCATCATTAAATAGGTCGCGCCCTGTTGGTTGAATCTCACCAAACAATAGCTCTCACCAATGCGTAGTGTCAGAATATGTGGACAAGAGTTTTTCACGGGGTTACACCGGCCATTGCTCTTCTCGCCAAGCCATGTCCCAAAACATCCATTCATAACGAGAACTGATCAGAAAGGTTTCGATCATTCGATCTTTTTCGACTTTTCCAGCGGATTTGGCCTCACGATCGACAAGTGCCCGCATCCAACGGGTAACCTCTGCAAACTCGGGTGACCCATACAGCAATAGCCAGTCACGATAGGGATGTTTGGGAGAAGGTTCTCCCTTTTGCAATAAGTGTTGTCCAACCACACAGTATACCCACGCACAAGGCAAGGCTACCACAGTGAGTTCCGCCAATGTGCCGGTTTGGGCGACACTGCGCATGTGGCGACAGTAGGCATAATTGGTGGGAGACAGCGGGGTGTTGCGCATCGCTTTGGCCGTGAGCTTCCATTGTTTGCCATAGGTTTCATGCAGGCTGCGTTCAACCACAATTGTTTCTTCCACCAGGTTAGCAAAACGAAGGGCGGTGTCAGGATCGTGTGCCCGGCTTGCGCCCAGAGCAAACACGCGAGCAAGTTCTTCCAAGTAGCGAGCATCCTGAAGAATATAATATTGAAATTTTCTGGTCGGCAGTGTCCCTTTGCCCAAAGCCTTGACAAAGGGATGCCGCAACTGGGCATCCCAGATGGGTTTTGCTAACGTTCGCATGTGATCCGTAAAGTTCACGCGGTAACTCCTTGCAATGAAGTAACAGAAAAAAAAACGTTAAGACACGTTCTGCAGGTGATCATCTGAAATGAGAATATCGCATTTTGACGGCGTAGGGAAGTGTCGCCGAGATGTCAGGAGTCCCGGGGTAAGAGTCTATCGGGTTACCATCTCTGGTGTCTCAGTGTTTGATGTGTCTTCTGCTTCCTTTCCGGTTGCCAGTCGTTCTGTTCCAAGCCGTTCTGATCCAATCCGATTTATGAGTCGTAACAGCATACGCCGAAGGGAAGGGCCAACGGCTAGCAGTCTGTTGTAATACCGCAAATCCCTGTCGATCTGTCGATCCATCTTTAACGTAGGATTGAGTTCTTGGTCATCGTTCAAAGTATCTTGCTCCATCTGCTGGTAAATCTCTCGGTCCATACCACAGAGGAGGGTTTGAGCTTGAGGATAACGGGGGATGAAACTTGTTAAATGTTCTACTTGTTTTCCAAGATGAAGAATATAGGCGTTGGGTTCCCCTGATTGCTGCTCTTGGTCTTTCATTTCGGTCAAAATCCTACATACATGGTGGGCGGTACGTTCGATGCGAAAGATGTCGCGAAGTCGATCCTGAATGTCGTGTTCCAAGCAAGCTCTATCAAGCCGTGCCATTTCTTGGTGCAATCGGTGGATTGTCGCTATGACCTGAATGGGTTGGTCAGCTTCATATTGTGAGAGAACTTCTTGGAGGGAAGCAGAACGGGCCCCAGAGATTGGTAGCCCACCCTCAGAGGCATTGATAACCGTCCCAGAAAAATCCCGTATTTTCTTTTCAAGAACCAGTTTGTCATGTTCCAATGTGGGAGTGGTTTTGCCCTCTTTGTCAGCTATTATTCGGCCTTGAGTAACCTGTTGGGAGTTTTCCTCAGTTGAGAGATAGCTCCCCGTGCCTACGTGCATGCCTTCATCCGTGAAACACAAATCATGTCCGACTAACACCAATGGATTGCAGCCCATCCAGGTAGCCAGATTGAACCCTACGTGTATCTGGCTGGTGGCTTCCTGCTCAAAAGGTCCCTTAGGCGTCCAATGTGGTTGTAACCACTCATACGCGGACAGAGGAACATCCATGGTGAGTTTCGGGCCAGGAAATTGTTCCACGAGTTCATGATGGGTCGCCGGATGGTAGACAAGCGTGACCTCTTGAGGAATGTTGAGACCTGCGTATTTTCGTGATGTGGCCTCCTGCGGGTCGATACTCACCACAAAGTCTGGTACCACGTCATGGTCGAGAAGATATTTCAGAGCGCTATCGGCTGCCAAAATAATTGTCTGTCCCTTTGCAGCCTTCAGGTGTCTCACGTTTTTTGCGAGGGAAGGCCCGGCTGCCACGAGTATCGCTGGGATATCTTGAAACGCGTGTTGGAGTGGTAGGGCACTGGGTGTCATCACGACGTGTGGCATATTCTCCAAGACGTTACTTGTCTGAAACCACCCATTCCACTCCATAACCTGTTGGGCCGAATGGATTAAGGATGGCATATTCGTCAATTCTCGCTGAATGGTGCCTTGATAGAGATGAGGATTGAGATGGAACGAAGGTCCGTATACCGTGGTTTCTAAGGGACCGCCAACAAGGGAAATGAATTCCGAGCACGAGTATTGGAGATTGGCCTGGGGCCCAACATGAATGGCCACGCGAGGGTGGCTTAATACGTCAGATAAATCCAGGACATTCAATGCCATCACAAATATGGCGGGGTCAGCCTCATAAAAGACCAATGCCGCATGAGCCGGTAATCGGCTGCATAAGAATTTCGCCAGATAGCCCAATTCGAAACCGAGCACCACGCGAACACCTGAAAGGGTTGACGTCATTTGTTCCGCAATGTGTTGAATCGGCTTTAATGGATTGTCGGAGTCGTGAAGGGGGATGACTGCTCCCGTGGCTGTGGTCACCACTAACTGCGCTGCTCCATTTATGGTTGGTTCAATTGTCAAATGAGAAGTTGAAATCGGTCCCTGCACAAGAGAGAATAACTCAGGATGATGTTGTTGGAGTATGGCGAGATTCTTCTTCAAAGGAGTCATACATGTTCTTTCCGGTGCAATAAGACAAACAATACCTTCCTGGTTTCCTTTCAACTCTTGTGCCAAGGTGTTGAAGGGGAGGGAAATAACAAAAAAAGAATGATTTGGCGGGTTTTGAACGGAAACGCGGCGTGCACTGGAGGGAGGTTATTGGGAGAAGGTCAGTAGAAAAAGGCAAAGGCGGCAATCTTTGCCGAGTGTGCAGGGGCTAGGAGCCTTTGGAGGGAACCTATTCCTTAGTAGTGTGCGCCGGGGGTTTTTTTATAAGAGTTTTCTCGCCGCCGCGAATGCAGCCTCCATGTCTGGCATGGTGGCCAGATCGGGAGTCACTTGAAGATACTGGATCACGTTGTCTTGATCTACCACCAAGACTGCCCGAGCTAACAGGTGTGGGCCCTCTAATAAGAGCCCATAGGTTAGACCAAAATCTCCGCCCCGATAATCGGAAAGAAACGTGACATTGTTGATCTTGGCTTCTTTGGCAAAACGATCTTGGGCAAATGGGGTGTCCACGCTGATCGTGTACAGATCGACTTGCGCATCGAGGCCGCGATTTTTTTCGCTAAGGTAATGCGTTTGCTGCTCGCAGACTTTGGTGTCAATTGACGGCACTATGCTAATCACACGCACTCTGCCATTGGTCGAGGCAATGTCTAGGAGTGATAAATCTCCTTTTGCAACATTGACTGGGCGAAGTGAGTCACCTTTAGAAATGCCTGTCCCGGATAATGCAAGGGCAGTCCCACGAAACTGAATGCTTGAACCCTTTCCCGCCGTGGCCGTCCCTGTGGCTACGGGAATGGATTGGTAGGAAAAGCTAGAATAGGTTTCGTGCGAAAAAGACGCACAACCGTGTAATCCTAAACCGATTATGAGGCTGCAAAGAATGATGGGAAATCGCGCGATGGTATTCATGGGTAGCCCCTCCGGGATGTGAGTGTTTCATGGAATCAATTTGGCGAAGAAACGTGAAGCAGAAGAATGTATACGACGAGGTTGGATGACTGTCAAGAATTGCAAGCTGGGGTTGAGGATATTCCAAATTAACAGTACGTGCCCTGGATCCGGATTGCCTGTGCTTCTCGGCTGCGGTAGAAGGCGATCACTCTGTCATTTCGAGCCCTTCGGCCCTGCTTAGGACCCGCGAGAAAATAACTTGACCAATATCGCGCCAAGATTTGGGTTG
>CAYMQW010000021.1:6751-12244 GCA_964392595.1 uncultured Nitrospiraceae bacterium | reverse complement strand
TCTTCTTCCCGTCACCGCTTCTGAAAAAGTTCAGGAGACCACCCAGTCTTTGTATCAATCATTGACCGAGGCCGGGATAGAAGTCTTATGGGACGATCGCGATGAACGCGCCGGAGTGAAATTTAATGATGCGGATCTTATCGGGGCTCCCTACCACGTCACCATTGGAGACAGAGGGCTCGCCAAGGGCATTATCGAGATCAAGGATCGACGAACCGGAGAAGTGGCCATAATCGAGCCCAGCCACGTCACCGCGTATTTGACCGAACAACTGTCGTCCTTTCAACTCCCACACATTTAGTCGATCCCCCCACCCTGCCTGAACCACCGTCAAACAATTTTACAGTATCCCCACACCGTCCAGACCCGCATGAATATTGGCGTTTTTCTGCCACTGCCTTCGTCACCCACACACCCTGTCAGGAATTTTTACTTTTTGGGGTAAATGGCGTAAGGCCTGATGGATAGTGAGGATTGGGATGTTCATGTACTGTTGTTGCGTAAATAGTGTCGGAAAATTTAACAATTTTTGCTATTTCTCCATTTGCCAACCCCTCGCGTTTTCACACATCGCACCTCAAATACTCTACTAGGTATAGGACAATCGTTTATCTTTCAATGAGTTCTGCGGGCTTGTTGTTGGTGTCAATTTTCTGGCATCCCTCTTGCTAAGTAAAACCTTGAGTGTCGAAACAAGGACACAGAGGATGAACGCCGACATCACAAACCACAATATTTTAATTTACAGGAAGGATTTCGTTATGAATGGATTATTCAACAACTCCCACAATCAACCTACTTTATTAGGAGTGACATGCATGAAGACACACAAACTCGTTCTTAGCTTTGCGGTCACGGCCACGCTGCTCCTTTCGCCGCTGATGGCCAGCGCGTTAAGCATCACAACCTATACCAATAAGGCCACATGGACGACAGCGGCAAGTGGCGTCCTTTTGCTTGAGGACTTCAATGACGAGTCAACCGGCGTGTTCACAAACAAAGCCTTTGATGGGTTTACGGCCACCCGAACTGGTTCTGACATTACCATGAGTATCCAGACCGGCGGCTCTAACGACATCGACGGCACGAACTACCTAAATCTTTTTTCTACTAACCTTAACCACGATATGGTGTGGGATTTCGATGACTACCTGAACGCGCTCGGATTTGATTGGAAAAATACGGATGATACCAATGATAGGTTAGAGCTTCTCGTAGACGGTCAGAAATTCGAGTTCGGTATACCAGGGTCCGGGTTCTTCGGCATTATCATCAATGACGGAGCGGTCAATTCCGTAGCCCTCTCGGATTCCAACGGTGGCGGCGGCCATCTAGTATATGGGTCAGTTGATAACGTGCAATTCAATGTCAATCCCGTCCCCGAACCCAGCACGTTCTTCCTTCTCGGTTCAGGGTTGGTTGGCCTCATGGGGTACCGGATGAGAAAGATGCAAGCGTAAATTGTCATTGATACAAGTGTGACACAAATAGAGCCTCATCGTTTCGGCGGTGGGGCTTTTTGGGGATCATACAGAATACATGGTTCTAGCTAACCAGCTTCGCAATTCAAGTCGAACAGGAAACCGGGAACCCAAAGCCCTTTGTCCTCGGCTAAGGGCATTGAAGTCGGCCACGTATTCCTTCTAGGCACTAAATATAGCCAAGCCATGGGAGCCACCGTCCTCGATGATCAGGGAAAAGAAACCTTAGCCATAATGGGATGCTATGGAATTGGGGGCAGCCGCACGGCCGCAGCTTCGATTGAACAAAATCACGATGCCAAAGGGATGATCTGGACTGTTCCAATCACCACCTTTCACGTATCATCTTCTTCCCGTCACCGCTTCTGAAAAAGTTCAGGAGACCACCCAGTCTTTGTATTAATCACTGACCGAGGCCGGGATAGAAGTCTTATGGGATGATCGTGACGAACGCGCCGGAGTGAAATTTAATGATGTGAACCTGATCGGGGCTCCCTACCACGTCACCATTGGAGACAGAGGGCTCGCCAAGGGGATTATCGAGATAAAGGATCGACGAACCGGAGAGGTGGCTAAAATCGAACCCAGCCACGTCACTACGTATTTGACCGAACGACTGTCGTCCTTTCAACTCCCACAAATCTAATCGCCATCAATTTCCCTATTTATCACGCACTCAACAAGGCAGGGTCCAGTCCAGTATTTCCTTTAGAATCTCGGACTTACGTTGACAAAAGAAATAAATTGGTGCTAGTTTATCACTTTTGAGAGGGAGGAATGCGTTAAATTTTTGGCCGTTTCCCATGATCACACAAATGAATGTTCGGGGTCTGTTGTTTGACCCATACAACAATGCCTATATCGTCATTCTCCGTGACGAACAAAACTCAGATATGCTTCCAATTTGGGTCGGAAAATCTGAAGCGAGTGCCATTAGTTTTGCCTTGGAAAGTATCGCGCCACCACGACCCATGACTCACGATCTCATGAAAGCCATTCTGGACAACGTGGATGCGAAAGTTTTGAGTGCCGTTGTTACGGATTTAAAAGACAATACCTACTTTGCCAAAATACACCTTTGGTATGGCGACTCAGAGTATTCCATTGATTCACGTCCAAGTGACGCAATTGCCTTGGCCCTTCGTGCCGACGCTCCGATTTTTACCACGGAAGACGTTCTCAGAAAACAAAACTCAGAGGAACTTGAACGATGGCTGGAAAATCTTAAACCGGAAGACTTTGGGAAGCTTGACACATAGCCATTTGCCAGCGCCGATTCAAAGCTAACCGAGAATATCAACTTCGGATTAATCGCCTCATGAGTGTTGAACAAAATACTGATCTTATCCCGCTGAAAGTCCACGGAGTTCTCATTGACCCGAATACCGATACGCAAATCGTGGTACTACGCGATGAGACCAATGCGGATGTGTTGCCGATCTGGGTAGGAACAGCCGAAGGGGCATCCATTCGGTTGGCCCTTGAAGGACATGTGCCCCCTCGTCCAATGAGTCATGATCTCATCACTAGTTTAACAGATCATTTAGGAATGACCCTTACCCATATCGTCGTCACAGACGTGAAAAATAATACCTACTACGCCACCATACACCTCACGTCCAAGGGAATAGAACGAACGGTGGATGCACGCCCAAGCGACGCGATTGCCTTGGCATTACGGGCTAAAAGTCCTATTTATGTTACTCAGGACGTGTTGAAACGCCGGGGTGGAGATAATCTTGACGCCTGGCTCGCCAAGTTGGATCCGCAACAATTTGGACAATCTGAAGCATAAGATATCTTGACCAAAATTTGATTTGAATGGAGAAATTTCAATGCATTCCTTTCAAGCGAAACCTCATGAAGTGATCAGGAAGTGGCATGTTCTTGACGCCAAAGGCGCAACTCTCGGTCGATTGGCGACTCAAGCTGCCACGCTCTTACGAGGCAAACATAAACCGACGTACACCCCCAACGTCGATACGGGCGACCACGTCATTATTGTGAATGCCAAAGACATTCATTTAACCGGAAAGAAAATGAAAACCAAGATCTACCATCACCACACAGGCTACCCAGGAGGGCTCAAATCCATCACGGCTGAACGTCTGATGGTCAGGAAACCAACCGAAGTGGTGAATAAGGCCATTCGCGGGATGCTTCCCAAAACTACGTTGGGAAAACAGATGGCCAAAAAACTCAGGATCTATGCCGGGGCGGACCATCCCCATTCTGCGCAAAACCCGGAGCCTTGGTCTTAAACAACTCCACGCCCAGACAACGAAAAGCGACTACTTTATCTACAGAAAGGTGTATGTATGGCCAGTCAGCGTCAATATGCAACAGGAAAACGGAAAAGCGCAATTGCTCGGGCCTGGATTAAACCGGGTCAAGGTGAAATTACGATAAACGGACGAAGCTTTGAGCATTACTTCACCCTGGCCCCCCATCGCGTGAACGTAGAATCGCCGTTAGAAAAAACCAGCACGCTTGGGCAGTTTCAGATTCGCGCCTCTGTCCGAGGAGGAGGCGTCGCTGGACAAGCCGGGGCTCTACGACATGCTATTGCCAAAGCCCTCCTTCAAGTGAACCCAGAGTTTCGTGGACCCCTCAAGAAAGAGGGGATGCTCACTCGCGATTCCAGAGTCAAAGAAAGAAAGAAATACGGACAAAAGGGAGCAAGGGCACTCTTCCAATATTCAAAACGATAAGTTTGTTTCAGGCTGTAATCGTTTTCCTAAGGGAAGGCCCCCAGGCCTTCCCTTTTTTTCTATGACCATTTTGTCACGTAAGACATTGATCACCCATGGCTAAAGCACAAATTAAAATCGCCGTCCTCGGAGGCAGCGGGTACACCGGAGGAGAACTCCTTCGCCTATTGGCGCAACACCCTTACGCAAATGTAATTATGGTAACCGGCGACAAAGCCGTCGGATTGCCTGTTTCTTCACACTTCCCAAATCTTGAAACATTTTTCCCACTCGCATTTGAGCCCATGGATCTACCCCATATCACGAACACCGTAGACCTTGTGTTCATGGCGTTGCCACACACCAAATCAATTGAACCCGTGGCCCACTGCATCAAAGCCAAGAAGCGCGTCATTGATCTGAGTGCCGACTATCGCCTGGCTGATCACATCACCTATGAACAGTGGTATGGAGTGACACATTCATTCCCACGGCTGTTACGGAAATCTGTCTATGGGCTACCCGAACTGCATCGATCAAAAATTTCCCGCACGCAGCTTGTGGCTGTCCCAGGGTGTTATCCCACGGCTGCGATTCTTCAGTTAGCGCCACTTCTGGCAAAACAAATTATCAAAGAAGATTCAATTGTCATTGATGCCAAGTCCGGCATATCAGGCGCAGGTCGAACTCCAGCGCTTGGGTATCATTTCCCGGAAGCCCACGATTCCATGACAGCCTACAAAATTGGGCAGCATCGTCACACCCCGGAAATCGAACAAGAACTCAATACGATCTTCCAGAAACCCCGTTCGCGATCTGCGGGACAGCGTAAGCCATTCCAGGTCATGTTTACCCCTCATCTCACGCCAATGAATCGAGGGATCTTGAGTACCGCCTATGCCAAAATGACCAAACCCGTAACAACGGAAGCCCTGCAAAACCTGTATCGCCGATTCTATCGTGGCGAACGATTCATTCGAATTCGAAAAGAATCCACCACTGTCAGCCCCAGCCAAGTGCGAGGCTCCAATTTTTGTGACATCGGGGTGTTTGCGGATTCGCGGACGGGCACGATTATTACAGTTGCGGCCTTGGACAATCTCGTGAAAGGCGCTGCGGGCCAAGCCATTCAATCCATGAATCTCATGATGGGATATCCTGAAGACACCGGATTGGCCTCACCAGGAATTTTCCCCTAGGGGGCTGTTCAAAAAGGCCGCCAGCGGCGTTCTCGTGCAGTTGTCGTGCTCACGTCCTAGGAGCCTGTCTGAGATTAGCGATCGTAGCGAGGATGTGCTAGTTCGAGTCAGATGTTTCGATCG
>CAYMQW010000021.1:0-6741 GCA_964392595.1 uncultured Nitrospiraceae bacterium | reverse complement strand
ACTATTTAACGAAAAGGATCGAAAGATCTGGCCAAATCCAGCGCATCCGCAGTAGATCCGTCTAATCTCGGACAGGCTCCTAGGAATACGCTCCGCGCGCCAACTACCCTGCGGCCTTGCTGGACGGACATTTTTGAACAGCCCCCTTTTACCTGACGCTAAAAAATGTTGGGGTTTTAGACCGAACGGAAAAATTTCTTAATTCTTTCAACAAACCACTTAGAATTTCCCATTCCCACGACCATAAAAACGAGAAAATGTAAACCGCATGCGCAAAGCTGCTCCTATTAAAAAAATAAAGGGCGGTGTGACTGCCCCAAAGGGGTTTCTGGCCGCGGGTATCCATGCCGGGGTGAAACCCGCCCCCACCTTGGACCTTGCCCTGATATTGTCGGAACGGGAAGGCCCAATCGCTGGCGTGTTTACCAAAAATAAAATCCTGGCTGCTTCCGTGGTGTTGAACCAACGTCAACTTAAGAAAAAAACCGGACAAGCGATCATCATCAATAGTGGCAATGCCAACGCCTGCACGGGCTCCCAAGGTTTGGCCGATGCCAAAGAAGTCTTAGACTTAACTGCTAAACACCTTGGCATCCCTAAACAGGCTGTATTTATAGGCTCAACCGGGGTGATTGGCCGAAACCTCCCCATGTTACCCCTGCGCCTCGGAATTCCTCGCGTCATGACACAACTCAGTCGCGCCGGTCATACCCAAGCTGCTGAAGCCATTTTGACGACCGATACCCAATCAAAAGAAATTGCCTGCCAAGCCAAGATTGGCCGTCGGGTTATCACGATTGGGGGAATGGCCAAGGGCTCGGGAATGATTCACCCGAACATGGCGACAATGTTAGCCTATCTCACGACCGACGCCGCAATCACCCCTCAAGCATTGCAACGCGCACTTACTCAGTCAGTGAATGGTTCATTTAACTGCATCTCTGTTGATGGTGACAGCAGTACCAACGACATGGTGCTCTGCCTTGCCAATGGGTTGGCATATAACCCTCTCATTAAGGACGGAACACCAGGCTGGAAAATATTCCACACCTTGCTCCAACACGCCTGCGAGTCGCTGGCTCTTCACATTTGCCGAGATGGCGAAGGCGCCTCGAAACTCGTCAAAATCATTGTCGAAGGGACCAAATCCCATCACGATGCGAAACAGATTGGACAAACGATTGCCACATCCTTGCTCGTCAAAACCGCACTGTTTGGGGAAGACCCAAATTGGGGTCGTATCATCGCGGCCATAGGACGAGCAGGGGTCCCGCTCAATCCCAAACTCATCACGTTGAAGTTTGGTGAGGTCACGGTCGTTCAGGGAGGACAACGTGTGAGCACACAAGCCGACAACCGCGCACAAAAAGTCATGCGGCAAAAAAAGCTAACCTTGTCCGTTTCATTAGGCAAAGGCGCAGGATTCCACCGGTTATGGACAACCGATCTTTCTTATGAGTATGTGAAGATTAACGCCTCCTACACGACGTAACCCCTTTCCACCAACCCTCGCATTCTTTCAACCTAGAAACGGAAGTGGGGCGCAAAAGAAAGACCCGTAAGATAATTGGTGGGTATTATGGAAGAAAAAGTCGTGGTCATCTCGGTGGCGATGAGACATTTTTTATTGTGCCAGATGCGCAAAGAGCGTGCGCGGACTTTTGTGATCCAACCGCTGTTTCTAGGTTCAATAAAGTATGACATGGATCACATTAATTTCCGCAAGACACCCATATAATGGTTCGTTATACACTGTCTGGTCACCATAGGAAAATCATGTTGCGAGCCTGGAATCAGATTGCCAAACTCTCGATTTTTGTTCGCCTCACATTGGGATACCTCACGATTATGAGTTTGGTCATAGGGGTCAATTGGTTCATTCTGAACCAGTTGCGGACATTATCCGAATTAGGCACCGAATTAGTGTCGTACTACTACCCCACCGTAGAGACAGGAAAACGCCTTATCACCAGCTTGCTTGTTCAACTCAAAAGTGACAAGCAATACCTCGTCTTGCGGGATACGAGCCTGTTAAAAGAATTTCTGCAAGAAGCCGGGCAATTTAAAAAAACCTTAATTTCTCTCATCGACCAAGACCCTTCAGAAGAAGGCCAGTCGCTGCTTCAACAGATTCACGATTCCCACGATCAATTCCAAACATTGTTTCTCAGCGAGGGGGTAGAACGGGCAAGTCGCTACACACAAACCTTGGCTCAATATGAAAGAAAGCGAGACGCCCTCGTTGATGACATGACTCAATCCATTCGATCCTACATCGCCCTACACGAGCAGCAAATCATTGCTGTCTTGAGTGAATCTCATGAACGGGCCAAACAAGCAGAAGATATTACGCGTCAATTAATGGTAGCAGGAGTGGTCTTTGGAATGGGATTAGCCGGAGTCGCCACATTCAGTATTTTGCAACCCTTGCGACGTGTCCAAAAGCAAATTCGCCAAATTGGGAAAGGAGAATTTCGTGCCTCCATTCAAGGCGAAGTCCCTCAAGAACTGCGAGAGTTAGTCGGCACCGTCAATTGGATGGGCACGCAACTGCAAGAACTTGATCAATTGAAAGCCGAATTTCTAGCCAATATTTCACACGAACTTCGCACCCCGCTCACCTCAATCCGCGAGGGCACCCAATTGCTCCTGGACCAAGTTCCCGGTCCTCTGACCTCGGAACAACGCCAGACACTTGTGATCTTGCTTGACAGTAGCCAACGCCTCAACCAACTCATCGCCAGCTTACTGGACCTCTCTAAAATGGAAGCCAATATGATGGCCTATAACTTTTCCCCGACGATGTTGGCCCAGCTCGTTCAACACACCGTGGACAAGGTGCAATTCCTGGCAGAACGAAAACAGATCCAGCTCATCATCGATGACCAGCTTCCCCCAAACCATCTCTTACCGTTGGACAGCATCCGCATTGAACAGGCCTTGGAAAATCTTCTCTCCAATGCACTCAAATTCAGTCCACTCGGTTCATCAATTATTCTCAGGCTTCACCATGACGTGAAGACACACCTTACCGCAATTGCCGTCAAAGACGAGGGCCCGGGCATTCACCCAGAAGACCTTCCCCATATTTTTGAACGATTTTACCAAGGAAAAACACCAGAGGATGGAGCCCGATTTGGTAGTGGCATCGGTCTCGCCTTGGCGAAAAAAGTCGTGGAAGCCCACCACGGAACGATTTGGATTGACAGTGAACCAGGCGATGGCACCACCGTTCACTTCACGCTTCCAACAGAGATGCTGCGAGAGATGGTTCATGCCTCGTAACAGGTTGCCTATCCGATTCAATGTGCTGGTCAGCCTCTTGATGCTTTCAGGCTTGCCAGGGATAACGGGATGTCAAGAATTCACCCCCTTTCCTATGGTAGCCAATTTTTTCAAGATAGAGACACGAATCTCCCCTGCCACGATTTTGAATCCCGCCCCCCAGGATGCCAAATTCCTTGATGTACTTGGAGTTCGCGCAGACAATCAATTATCCAAATGCCGAAATCCTGAGGGTTGCACTCAGGCACATTTTCTCAAAGGCTTAACCGCCTTGCATTCCAATACCGATGTCGCCCGTTATCACTTTCAAAAAGTCATAGAGTCATCCCCCCAACATCGAGTGAGTCAGGCAAGTCTGGTGTGGTTGTGGCTCTTGAACGAACTTCGTCCCTCCAAATCCCAACCGGCCTCCGCCAAAGATATGACTCGAGAATTGGTCCGGGCGTTACTCCAGCGAGACCTTGGGTTATTAGAAGGGTTGCCCGTTCATACCACAATCTCATCCGATCTGAATCCTTACCTGATGGCCCAAGAGACCAAAGTCAACGCCCTGAGCGAGCAAATTCATGCACTCTCACAAGAAGTGGCGACACTCAAAACCGAATCGGCCTCGATGCATTTTCTTCAACAAGAGTTGCAGGCTCGTGATAAAAAGGTCGCCGAACTCACGAGTCAACTCAATGCGCTCCGACGGATCGATCAGGAACTCAAGGAAAAAGCCGCACCCACTACTCCCTCAGAAACTATTTTGCCCCCCAAGGAGGAACCTCGTGACAGCCCCTAATGCCACCAAGGAACGCATTCTCGTCGTGGATGATGATGAAGGCCTACTCACCTTGTTACGAATGCGTTTGACCTCTTTTGGATTCAACGTCACCGTCTGTTCAAACGGGAAAGCCGCGATTGCCCATATTCAAGAAGGCCTCTATGACTTCGCCATCTTGGACGTCCGGATGCCCAACATGAGTGGGCTGACAGTCATGGAGGAATTGCTGCAGCTCCATCCCAACCTTCCCATCCTGATCCTGACGGCCCACGGCTGCATTCCGGATGCGGTAGAAGCCATGAAAAAAGGCGCGTACTCGTATTTAACCAAACCCTATGACGATAAAGAGCTACATGCGTGCATTAATAAAGCCCTGTCGCAAAAGCGCATGACTCAGGAAATTCAACGACTGAAGATGTTGGTCAACGAACTCTACGGAATGGACAATGTCGTCGCTCGCAGCCCGCAAATGCAGGCCATTCTTCAACAGGTGAGCCGAGTGGCCAATACGGATGCCACCGTCTGTATTTCTGGAGAGACTGGGACCGGGAAGGAAGTCATTGCCCGTGTCCTACACTGTAATAGTTCACGGGCCACAGGCCCCTTTGTCGGTGTCAATTGCGCCGCGATCCCAGAATCACTGTTTGAAAGTGAGTTATTTGGACATACGAAAGGGTCGTTTACCGGAGCCTATCAATCAAAAATTGGCCTGTTCGAAACCGGCCATCGAGGGACCCTCTTCCTGGATGAGATTGGCGAATTACCGCTTTCGCTTCAAGGAAAATTGCTTCGAGCCATCCAGGAGCGAGAAGTCTTTCCTATTGGCGCCCGGCAACCCGTTAAAATCGATGTCCGACTGATTACAGCGACCAACAAGGATCTGAGCGCAGCCGTACGAGAGGGCCAATTTCGGGAGGACTTATTCTATCGCATCCAAGTCGTCCCGTTAGCCCTTCCCCCGCTTCGAGAACGGAGACAGGATATCCCCATCATCGCCCAACATTTTTTGCAGAAGAGTGCAGCCCGTTCCAACAAAGCTATTCGGGGCTTTGTTCCCGAGGCCCTGCAAAAATTGACCGTCCATTCCTGGCCTGGAAATGTCCGAGAATTAGAAAATGTCGTAGAACATGCCGTAATTATGGCCACACAGGACATGATCACGGCTGAGTTTCTTCCCATTGTGCGCCAGTCCGGAAAAGGCATGCTCACCCCCCTGACCGAAGCCAAAGAAACCTTTGAACGGGACTATTTACAAACGTTACTGCAAATTACAGAAGGCAATATTTCCCGATCCTCTCAGATCGCTGGGCGATACCGTTCCGACTTTTATAAGCTGTTAAAAAAATATCACTTATTTCCAAAAAATAAATCCGACCAATCTGCATAAGGGAAATCCATTTCCTTTGTCGAGCAACTTCCCAGACATTTCCTGCCGTCGAACATTCCAAATTTTCACACCATAGGGGCATTCGGCTCCGTGAATGGCCTCGACTCACGCATTCATTCGCATCAACAATCAGCAACAACTCAAGACTGCCCCAAACCTTCAAGAATGAGGCAGAACTTCCATAACTTAGACACACGGACAATATTGTGGATCTGAAACGGCGACTGGAAAATGTAAAGAAAATCGTCACCTCGTCCGACTAAATCTCTACAAAGTATAAAGATTCCAAATAATGAGCACGGTCATCACTACATGGCACCGAAGGATTACCCAACGCTGACAAAAGTCATCTCGAATCATGAATGAAGGTCTTTATCAACGGCAGCGAGAATATTCCGGGATAATCATCGGCGCCCTTCTTGCCACCGTCCTGCTCGGGCTCATCACCGCGTTATACTACGAAATCTTTGCTGGCTTACTCTATGATTGGGACAACGACCCCAACTACTCTCATGGGTTTATTGTTCCTTTTATGTCAACTTTTTTTGTCTACGAACGATGGACTCAATTACGAGAAATACCGATTCAACCAAGTATCTTGGGTATCCCCATCCTGATCCTGGGAATGGCGATGTTAGTCATCGGGTCAGTGGGCGCTGAACTCTTCACTCAGCGTATGTCGTTTCTTGTGCTAATCACAGGATTGACCCTATTGATACTTGGCAAACGGATGCTGGTCACACTGAGTCTTCCTATTGTCTTCCTCTTGTTCATGATCCCTCTCCCGGCTATCGTCGTGAATGCGATCGCCTTCCCCTTGCAAATTTTTGCGGCACAATCCGCCTCATTTTGCCTCTTTAATTTAGGGATCCCAGTCTTACGAGAAGGGAACCTCATTTTCCTGGCGGGAACAACCTTAGAAGTAGCCGAAGCCTGTAGTGGCCTTCGATCCCTGATGGCATTACTGGCGCTAGGGACCGTCTATGGATATTTCTCCCAACGCCAAATGTGGAAACGTTGGGCCTTAGTCTTGTTGTCCATCCCCATCGCTATTGTGGCTAACGCACTTCGGGTCACGGGAACGGGAATCTTAGCAAACTATTGGGGCGCGGAAGCCGCAGAAGGTTTTTACCATACATTTGAAGGCTGGATTGTGTTTGTAGTGGCGTTTATTCTCTTACTTGGCTGCGGCACCATCATCGCAAAAATCGGCAAACAACCGCCTCGCCACTCCGTGACTCCGGTGTAAGGACCTGAGAGAAAATAACTTGGACATCTCGCATCCAATCTTCGGGCCATCTTT
>CAYMQW010000020.1:0-12457 GCA_964392595.1 uncultured Nitrospiraceae bacterium | reverse complement strand
ATGCCTCGGGTTTTTCTCAATCGTTCCGTCCAAATCCGACCCAAATCTTGGCGCGATATGTCCAAGTTACTTTCGCTCAGGTCCTAAACATTCTGGTGGTTAATTGTGAATGTCGCATGGCATAAATCTCTTGGATTGGAGCCCAAGACATCATGGGGGTATGGACATCAATAGTCTGGCTGAGTTCTACTATAAGAGGCGTCCACTTTTCCAATAATCGTTGACCTTCTCGTTGCCCAATGGGAAGGAGTTTATACGAGGCCGACACAAAGCCGACCCCGGCTTGATACAGAAATCCGGCGATGGCGTGTTTCTGACTCCATCCGATACCTTGAAACATCACTCCGAGGACCACGGACAAATGCCCGGGTGAATGTCCTGCATCAATGGCCTCTCGAAACGATGCAAGAATTTCTTGCGTGTCGTGTGGCTGAGCCGCATTTTGTAACAGGCTGCGTCCCATTTGGCGACTGGCCGCGCGGGTTTCCCTGCACAATTTCATGGACTCAAGTGTCTTATCTGGTTTTGTCACGCCATCGAGATTTCCTCTAGTGGAGGCATGATGAGCTTGGGCCAGGGCAACTGCCTCACATTTGCCCATTCCCCCCCACAAATAATCGGCGACATATCGATTGAGGTCTTCTGACGTTTGGACATTTCCTTCCTGAACGGCTGTTTCCAAACCTGAGGAATAGGCAAATCCCCCCGATGGGAAAAACGTATCGATATACCGGAAACCTTGAAGGAGAGATCGTGTGTCCATGTCGGTTTAGTTAGTATTTCTTTATAAGCCACTTCAATTCCTCCCCTTTGTAAGGGGAGGTTAGGTGGGGTAAAGGCGTACAATTGGTGTCAATCTATAGAGTGGAAACGCTTCTCTCTTGGATGCTTCTACTTCCCCTAACCCCTCCTTACAAAGGAGGGGGACATGAGGCCTCATATGATGCCCTCAGCGTATGTTGAACGATCCAAAGATTAAAACAGAAAATATCGCTGGGCCATGGGCAATACGGCCATGGCCTCACAGGTCAAATGTTGGCCGTCAGCCTTGACGACATAGGTTTCAGGATCTACTTCCATGAGGGGAAGCGCATCGTTCAGTTTCAGATCACGTTTGCCAATATCCCGACAGTGCTGTACAGCCACCACGCGTTTTTGTAAACCCAAACTGGTGGGGATATTCCGATCGATCCCTGCTTGGGACAGAAAGGTTACGCTGGTGGTGAACGGGACCCGTCCAAACGCGCCAAACATCGGGCGACTCAACACCGGTTGAGGTGTGGGAATGGAGGCATTGGGATCGCCCATGGCTGCCTCGACGATAAATCCTCCCTTCATGATGAGATCCGGCTTCACTCCAAAAAAGGCTGGGTTCCATAGCACGAGGTCGGCCAATTTTCCGACTTCCACTGATCCCACTTCATGCGAAATACCATGGGTGATCGCCGGATTAATCGTGTATTTGGCAACGTAACGCTTTGCGCGAAAATTATCATTACTGTCTGGTGATAACTGGATGCCTGATGGGCTCAGGTGTCCACGCTGAACTTTCATCTTATGGGCGGTTTGCCAGGTTCGCGTAATCACTTCACCAATTCGTCCCATGGCTTGCGAGTCCGACGACATGATGCTAATCGCGCCCATGTCGTGAAGAATGTCCTCGGCGGCAATTGTTTCCCCACGAATGCGTGATTCGGCAAAGGCAATGTCTTCCGGTACACGCGGGTTTAAATGGTGACAGACCATCAACATATCCAGATGTTCGTCGATGGTATTGATGGTAAACGGCATGCTTGGGTTGGTTGAAGACGGCAAGACATTCGACTCCCCACACACGCGCATGATATCCGGGGCATGTCCCCCTCCCGCACCCTCCGTGTGAAAGGTGTGAATGGTTCGTCCGCCAAACGCGCGAATCGTGTCCTCCACAAATCCTGCCTCATTCAAGGTGTCGGTATGAATGGCGACTTGCACATCATATTGATCAGCAACATCTAAACAGGTCGAGATGGCCGCTGGTGTGGTGCCCCAATCTTCGTGCAACTTCAGGCCAATTGCACCGGCTTCAACTTGTTCGACTAATGCTTCCGGAAGAGAGGCATTGCCTTTTCCCATAAACCCAAGGTTAATAGGGAATCCATCAGCCGCTTCTAACATCCGGCCAATATTCCAAGCGCCTGGTGTACACGTCGTGGCATTGGTTCCGGTAGCCGGGCCTGTTCCACCTCCCAGCAAGGTGGTCATGCCTGAGGACAAGGCTTCGGGAATCAACTGTGGGCAAATGAAATGCACATGACTTTCCACACCGCCTGCTGTAACAATTTTTCCTTCACCGGCGATGACTTCTGTGCCAGGTCCGATCTCCATCCTTGGAGTCACTCCGGTCATCAGATCCGGGTTCCCGGCTTTCCCGATGGCCACGATACGTCCGTCGCGAATACCAATATCCGCTTTGATAATAGCCCAATAGTCAAGAATCACGGCATTGGTTATGACGACATCCAATGAACCCTTGGCGCGCGTGGCGGTGGGGGATTGTCCCATCCCATCCCGAATCACCTTGCCTCCGCCAAACTTGGCCTCTTCACCCGGCGTAGTAAAATCTTGTTCGACTTCCACGATGAGCTCGGTGTCCGCGAGGCGAATACGGTCTCCGGTCGTAGGACCATACAAATCCACATATTGACGGCGAGACAATTTCATGAGCCTTCCCCTTTAACAAGAAATCCTTGCTCCACAGCTCGTGCGAGAGCTTGAGCTTTGACCTGATCATCATTGAGTGACCCATTGGTCAGGCCATTGATGCCGTAGGCCATTCGATTTCCTCCGAAGGCGACAAGGGAGATGTGTTTTTCTTCACCTGGTTCAAATCGCACGGCGGTGCCTGCGGGGATTTTCAGTCGAAAACCGAAGGCCTGTTCGCGATCAAATCGCAATGAACGATTTACTTCAAAAAAATGGCAATGGGATCCGACCTGAATAGGCCGATCTCCATGATTCACAACTGTCAACTTAATGGTAACCCGATCTTCAAACGCCACGATGTCATGTTCCCCCAACAAGATTTCGCCTGGAATGATAGGGGTGTGGTTGGGTTGTGTGTTGTCAGAAAAAGTTTTTTTTGTAGACGGGTTTGGAATCTTTTTCTCAGGTTTTTTTGACATGACCGTTTCCTCTCAACGGATCGGTTCGTGAACGGTGACCAGCTTTGTTCCATCGGGGAAGGTCCCTTCCACTTGGATTGCTGGCAACATCTCTGGCACACCGGGCATGACATCATTCCTGGTCAAAAGCGTCGCCCCATAACTCATCAAGTCGGACACGGAGCGGCCATCTCGAATTCCTTCTAATATCGCGGCGGTGATATACGCCAAGGCTTCGGGGTGATTGAGTTTCAGCCCACGGTTTTTCCGATCATTGGCGAGTTGAGCTGCGACGTAGATGAGTAATTTCTCTTGTTCTCTTGGGCTTAGATGCATGATCTCACACGATCAGGTGTTGTGTAACCTGTTCCTCTGTTAATTCCGATGCGGGTCCCGATGCCACCACACATCCCTTGGCCATCAGTACGAAGGTATCCGCCAATCGAGCGGCAAATTCAAAATATTGCTCGACCAATAAAATGCCGAATCGTCGTTGGGATTTAAAACCTTCAATGACTCGTTCGATTTCCATGACAATCGACGGTTGAATGCCTTCCGTAGGTTCATCCAATAACAAAAGTCTGGGTTGAGTCAGCAGGGCTCGTCCAATCGCCACTTGTTGTTGTTCTCCGCCGCTCAGGACTCCTCCGGGCCGAGACAACAACGCGGGCAAGGCTGGAAAAAGCGTATAAATTTCTTCATAAGCCAATTTGGCAGTCTTGAGGTCTTTGGGACCTTGACGGGCCTCAAACCCCAATCGGAGGTTTTCTTCAACCGTCAAATGCGGAAACAACTCACGGCCCTGGGGAACATAGGCAAGGCCTTGTGCCACCCGTCGATCTGGTGATTGTTTGGTGACCTCTTGGTCATTGAGATAAATATGTCCGGTATGAGGTTTGAGCAAACCCATCACGGTTTTTAATAGGGTGGTTTTCCCCACTCCATTTCGACCCATGAGGCAGACGACCTGTCCCTTCTGCACGTCCATGGAAATGTCCCGGAGGATGTGGCTTTCACCGTAGAACACATTCAAATTCTCACACCGGAGCATTGGTTTCCTTTTGCCGTCCTAGATAGATTTCTATGACGCGAGGATCATTTTGGATACTCTGCATTGGTCCTTCACACAAGACGGTTCCCTCATGAAGCACGGTTACGGTCTTGGCAATCTGCCTAACAAATTCCATGTCATGTTCAATGACGATGACGGAATGCTTTTCCGTCAATGATTGAAGTAGTTCTCCGGTTTTTTCGGTTTCCTGATCCGTCATTCCCGCGACCGGTTCATCAATGAGGAGGAGTTCGGGGTCTTGAAGAATGACCATGCCAATTTCTAACCATTGTTTTTCTCCGTGAGACAATTGACCAGCAAGGACTTGTGCTTTGTTTATTAGCCCGATGGTCTCCAAGGTCTGGGCAATTTTGTCTGATTCTTCTCGAATCGATGTGGACAACAAGGTGGCAAAAACACCCTTGCTCTTCCGACGTAGCGAGAGGTCCAAGTTGTCCCACACGGGGAGGGTCGTATACACCGAAGGGGTTTGGAATTTTCGACCAATGCCTAACGCGGTGATTTCATTTTCCCGAAGCCCAATCAGATCCGTCCCTTGTCCAAAGACGATACGGCCGGATGCTGGCTGGACTTTTCCAGAGATGGTATCCAATAGTGTGCTCTTTCCCGCGCCATTGGGTCCGATCACCACTCGAAGCTCATGATAATCCACAATGAGGTTGAGATTGTTGAGGGCTTTAAACCCGTCAAAATCTACCGTGACGCCTTCGAGATAAATAATTGAGCGTTGATGTCTGGAGCCAATCACTTTTTGGACCCTCTTGATTCCTCCCCTTTGTAAGGGGAGGTTAGGTGGGGTAGAGTCGTTCATGGGTTTGCCACGCTCCGAGAGAAACCAACACAACATCTGCGCCGTTCCTCTACCTTTCCTAACCCCTCCTTACAAAGGATGGGCCTTTCGAACAATCTGCCATACTTTCTTCCAACTCGAAAATTAACAAACCCATCTTTTTATTCCATGGCTTCAGCGACCTTTGGATTCACCGATTTGTGTTTTCCCACTCGCCCCATTGTCCATAATTTGCTGAATACACCAACCACGCCTTTCGGGAAGAACATGACAACGGCGATAAAGAGTCCGCCCAGGAAGAAGGGCCAAAGGTCCGGGAAATGATTCGTGAGATAGCTCCGTATCCAGTTCACGCCTACGGCGCCCACAATGGCGCCGGTCAACGTTCCGCGCCCACCCACAGCAACCCAAATAGCCATTTCAATGGAAGGCAACACCCCAATCTGATTCGGGGTGATGATCCCGACCTGAGGCACATAGAGGGCTCCGGCTATGCCTGCTAATCCGGCTGAGATGACAAATACAAAGAGTTTGTAATTCGCGGGGGAATAACCGGTGAAGAGTACGCGCTGTTCACAGTCACGAATCGCGACTAACACTCGTCCGGCACGAGATTGTGTAATCCACCGACAAAGCTGAAAGGCCAACCCCAAAAAGAATACGGTGAGAATATACATGCCACGTTGGGTGCCAGGATCATTCAACGAATAACCCAAAATGTGTTTGAAATCAGTCAGCCCATTCGTGCCCCCCAGATTCGTTTCATTGCGATTGAATACCAGCCAGGCCACCAACGCGAGCGCTTGGGTGATAATGGCAAAATATACACCACGAATGCGGCTGCGAAATACGAGGAACCCAAAGAGTGCCGCGAAGGTCATAGGGACCAGCACGACTGCTAACACAGAAAACCCAAAACTGGAAAAAGGTGTCCAAAACCAGGGCAGCTCTTTCACCTGATTCCACACCATAAAGTCGGGGAGGTCGGTTCCATACACACCTTCTGCCCCGATTCCTAGCATTAAATGCATCCCGATGGCATACGCGCCCAATCCAAAAAAGACGCCATGCCCTAGGCTTAAGACACCGGTATAGCCCCAAATTAAATCGATGCCGAGTGCTAAGATAGCGAAAGCGAAAAATTTCCCAAAGAGATTCAATGTAAAGTCAGACACATGAAACACAGAATCCTGAGGAAGGAGGTTGAGGAGTGGAATGCCCACAATCAGAAACAATCCCACGGTCACAAATGACGGGCTTAAGCCCAAACGTGATAGTCTGGTTGTCATATTGGCGTTTGCGGGTTCCTGATCATTTTTAGGAATCAAGGTGACGACCTTTCAGCGTAAAGAGTCCTGAGGGACGATATTGAAGAAAGAGAATGATGAGGACGAGAATCATCACCTTTCCATAGACGGCTCCGAAGCTTGGTTCCAGCAATTTATTGAGCGTTCCAATCCCCAAGGCTGCGACAATGGTGCCGGCTAGTTTTCCCACTCCTCCGGTCACCACCACCATAAAAGAGTCCACAATGTAATTCCGACCAAGCTCGGGATCGACGTTGCCCACCAAGGTTAAGGCGCTGCCTGCCAAGCCTGCTAACCCCGATCCAAACGCAAAGGTGTAGGCATCAAACTTTCTGGTTGGAATGCCGAGACAGGCACTCATTTCACGATTTTGCAACACGGCTCGGATCCGAAGGCCGATGCCTGTTCGATACAGTAACAAGTAGATTCCCATCACACAGAAGATGGCGAGGAAAATGATGAAGAGCCGGTTATGTGGAAGCCGAACCCCGACCATGATCTGCACGCCTCCCTTGAGCCAGCTTGGTGCCTGAACGGCGGTGAGATCACCAAAGGTGACACGAGCGCCCTGAATCAGGACAAGCCCCACTCCCCATGTGACTAATAGTGTTTCGAGCGGTCTTCCATAGAGGAATCGAATCAGTGTTCCCTCTAAAATCCATCCAACGAAGGCGGCGACGAAAAATGCACAGGGGAGGGCGAAGAAGAAATAATAATCAAAGAATTGTTCGCCGAGGTAGGCCCTGAATATTTCTTGAACGACAAACGTGGCATATGCGCCGATCATCATCATCTCCCCATGCGCCATATTGATGACGCCCATGAGGCCGAAAACAATGGCGAGCCCCAGCGCCATGAGGAGTAATATGGAACTGAGACTCAACCCTTGCAGTAGGGTTTCCACCCCACCAGCGATATCGTGCCATTGTTGAATGCGACGACTGGCTTCGGCCGCAGCGTTGGTTAATGTTTGCTGCTCCAGGTTGTCCGCCGGTTGTTGAGCTAATTCTTCTAAATCGGGAAGGGCAAAGGCACTACGCAAGTCTCCCAGCTTCATAATGGCCGCAAGTCGAACTTGTGGGTCTCCATGTTCTAAATTTATCAGGTTAATGGCTTCTTCCAGGTCGTATCTGACCCAACGGTCGTTCTCAGTAGACAAGGCATCTTTTAGTAGCGGTAATGCTTCTGGGCCCCCGCGTGTTCCAAGATCCCGAGCCGCGGCTCGGCGTGCTTCTGAGTCTTCGCTTACCAAGTTGGCTTTATTTCGAAGGAGGTTGATGACCGGTTTCATCAATCGACGAACCCGCCGGTTCACATTGGAGCGGATTTCTTCGAGCTGAGGGAGTAGGTCAGGTTCACCATGTTCAATAAGATAGGCGACGGCGACTTTCTTCTCAGTCCATGCACCATCGGCCAGTACCCTTATTGCGTGATCAACCCCAAGGATTTCACTGGGGGGGGAAGATGTCCCCGATTCCTGAGCCCATACGATTGCTCCAAACCCTAACAGGGAGCAAGAAATGACAAAGACTTGAACAAGCACAATACGCTTCAAGGAAAGGGGCATATTTATTGATTCAGTTTTGAACATGGAACAAATGCGGGCCCAACATCGGGTTGGGACGTTGAGCCCGTCTTGAGTCACGCTTTTTTGTAGGTCCCTTTGTGCTTGACCCAGTCACAGCCTTTATCAGGACTGCTGTATATGCTCCAAGGTTCCGCTTGAACGAGGTCGGTTTTTGAAATGATGGAGAATTGACCGTCTTTTCGAATCTCGCCGATGAGCACGGGTTTATAGGTATGATGATTCGCTTCGTCCATTTTCTTTTTTCCGCCGGGCGCGTCGAATTCCATCCCATAGACTGCCTTTCGCACCGCATCCACTTTCGTGGTGCCGGCTTTTTTCACGGCTTCCTTCCAGACATGGACGCCAAAATAGGCGGCTTCGATAGGATCGTCCGTGACTCGCTTGTCTCCACCAGGCAATCCTTTCTTTTTACAGTAGGCTTTGAAATCGGCCACGAATTTTTTATTCCCAGGAGTATCCACACTTTGATAGTAGTTCCAGGCAGCCAAGTGACCGACCAATGCACTCGTGTCCATACCGCGAAGTTCATCTTCGGCCACACTAAAGGCCATGATGGGCACATCTTCGGATCGAAGTCCTTGATTGGCGAATTCTTTGTAGAAAGGCACGTTGCTATCGCCGTTAATCGTACTGATCACCGCCGCATCACCCCGGCGTGAAAATTTTCGAATTTTCCCGACAATGGTTTGATAATCTTGATGGTGAAATGGCGTATATTCTTCACCAATGTTTTTCGCTGGAACGCCTTTGGCCAGTAACATCGCCCGAAGAATTTTATTGGTGGTTCGGGGATACACATAGTCCGTGCCTAAGAGGTAGAACTTTGTATAGGCGCCACCTTCTTCGCTCATGAGATATTCCACAGCAGGGATAGCTTGTTGATTGACAGCTGCCCCGGTATAAAACACATTGCGTGAGCATTCTTCACCTTCGTATTGAACGGGATAAAAGAGTAAACCGTTGTGGCCTTCGAAAACCGGAAGTACGGACTTTCGGCTGACTGATGTCCAACACCCAAATACCGCCGATACCTTATCCACCAACAGAAGCTGTTTAGCTTTTTCGGCGAATAGATCCCAATTGGAAGCAGGATCGACAATGACTGGTTGAATGTGGCGACCCAGTACTCCGCCAGCCGCGTTGATTTCTTCCACCGCCATCAACACGACGTCTCGTAACGAGACTTCGCTAATGGCCATGGTCCCGCTCAAGGAATGGAGGATTCCAATTTTAATCGGTCCTTTATCAGCGGCATAGGACAAAGCCCATCCGCCCAAATTACCTAGGAGGGCTGCCATGCCAATACCCGCCGCCGTTGTGGTGGCATCGGTTAAAAACTGTCGGCGACTTTTTTCTACTCCGGGTTCCACTATTTCGGTTGTCGTATCAGTCGTATTATTTGGCGTATGGTCTGGAAGAATATGTTCAGGCTTTTTCATATCGAGCTCCTTGAATTTTTCGCAATGTAATTTTTTGTATGTTTCATCCTGGGATAACCCTACAATTGCAATTGTAGCGCCAGCTTGATGGCACTGACATCCGCACCCGTGGTCGTGGGTAAATAGGATCGGCCTTTCGTGGCAATATCGCCGTATTGATAGAAGAGGGAAACCTTCGCGTTATGTCCGTCAATAATATAGTTCAGCCCAGCTTCGAATTCGTTCCGATTGGTACTGTTATCCGGTTTGTTTTCCGTGAAGCGGACGTAGGGCTGGAATTGTCCGATTCCAACTTTTTGTGGAAAGAGGTACAACCCGGTCGCTGTCCAGGCATTCCCATCGAAGATACAGAAACAACTGGAGGGTGCAGCTGCTCCAGCTGCAAGAGCCGCAGCGTTGAGGTTCGTGTCGAATACTTTATATTCACTCTCAAAGGTGAAGACGCCGTTATTCGAGAAGACTCTTTCATATAAGGCATCAACACTATAGCCGGTGAAATTAGCTGGGTTCGCGGCTGTGCCCGCTCCACCAGCTTGATGCTGAATGGCGAAGGCCACGGTAAAGATATTGCCGCCTTTGCCGTAATAGGTACTGCTGGTGTAATAGCCTGGGTTTTGTTCGACATTCAAAAAGTTAAAGCTAAATCGTCCGGCCCAAAGTGGGCTATCACCCGTATTCCCGAGGCCATTCAACCCGTCGAAGACGCCCACGACATAGGTCAAGCGCTTATCTTCAAAGAGTGCCCCCCAGATATTGATCCCATCATCGCGCCCAAATCGTCCTGCCGCTGCCCCGACGCCTGCAGTCGGACTGCCGAGTCCAGCACCAGGATTTCCGAAGTCCTGTGGATAAAATGGAGTCTTATTAAACTCATAGGTGTTTTGATAATAGGGACCATCGAGTTCAGCTCGGTCCGATGGGGTTAAAAGGCGACCCGCCCAAACATTGAAATACTGGTTGAACTCAAACTTCCCAATCGCATCAAGAACGATCATTGTTCCGCCAGTCGTACAGTTTGTACAATCCGTGTTGAATTCCATTTTGATATATTTGTGAAGCTGGCCATTCATGTATAACCGCATATTGTCTAGAGCAAAGTTTGTGCTCCAGTCGTTTTTATTGGGTGCGGCATCTTCGATGGTGGCATAACTGGCACGAACACCCGCGCCAATACTGATCCACTTCGTCGCATCTATTTCAATTTTTGCTCCTGCATACACTGGTGGTGCGATACACATGATCGTTATGAAAAAGATAATGAATGTGCTTTGGTTGATTCTTTTCATTTAAGACGCCCTCCTCGTCGGAGCATGCGCTCCAGTTTCTTTCTCGGTTTTCTTTTGTGATCCCAAGGAGGCCTGAGTGGCAGACGAGGCAAGAGCAAGGTCTACGCAGCGAAATTGGGTGGCCGAACATACACAGCCTCAATTAATTGATAACTTCTCAGTTCTGGTGTTTCTACGATGTTGTTGTTAGCGATCCCAAGGAGGCGATACTGGCAGACGAGGCTAAAAGCGAGGTCGGCATGGCGAGGTTGGGGTAACCCTACTTTGGTTTTTTCAGTTTTATCGCAAAAGTGTATCTTGAATTTTCTCTTCCTTTTCCTTTTTCTCCTCCATCTCTAGCAGCCAAGTCTCCCAAGCTGAAATGATTCCTTTCATAAGCCGAATGACTTGGCGATGGAAAGTCTTGGTTGGTTCATCCATCGTGAGTTTCCTTCCACCCAAAACACGATCGTGTTGAAAAAGTTGACTTGCCGTACATTTTTCTAGCACTTAGGTAAAAAAAATCCTTTTGATTCCACTAACTGAATCAAAAGGACATCATTGTCCTGACCTGATTTTCGGAATCCTGGAAAACTTCCTCGTCTCCCATCCGAAATACTACAAATTTAATTTTTTCCCATCACCAGTGAAACAATCCTGAGAAGAATATCCTCAGAAAATATTCTACAAGGTATTGGGTATTGAGCAAAAAAAATCCTTTTGGTTGAAATCACAAACCAAAAGGACTTCGCTGTCCCTGCTCATTTGTTGTTGTCTTGTGCGGAGAACACCTTCGTCCTCTTCACAGTTTTGACTTATATCGAATTACATTCTCGGTGTCAAGAGTTCTATGGACGGCCGAAAAAAATTCTGAAGTAGTATTTTTATTGAAAGGAGATGGTTTGCCTATTTGTAACCTCTCTCCATCTTCTGTACGTTAAAAGGGTTCCTAGACCCCATGTATTAACATGCGCCACGCAAAAAGCGTTAATACATGAGGTCTGAGGGATTAGGTCAAGAATTGCTCCAGAAAAAAGTCTTCTGAAACAATTCCTTGCAAGTTAAGCCATATCAGAAAGGTATTGTAGGTAGATTCGGTGGTATGAGTTTTCATAATAAATAAGTGTGAAAAACATGAGAAAACGATTTTGGTCCATAGTGTCAGGAGTTTTGTTTTCTGTAGTATTCAGTCAATTATTGACAGGATGTCTTGGTTCTTCAGGGATTCGAACCATGATTCATGAAGACCCACAAAGCCAGGTGTACCTTGAATGGGTTCCAAAAGAATCGTTTCGTGCCTCGCACCCAAAATATTTTTCGCCACTTCTCATTAAACAAATTTTGACAGGAGTGATGGTCCAACCCCCTCCTGGGATCATCAAAGGCCTCTTAGGTGAGGACCCCAAACCCTCTCCTTTATTTTCCAACGATGATGTGGAACTCTTGGTTCCGCACTTGGTATCTGCTTTCTCGCAAGTGACCCCAGAGGAACAGGTGGCCTTTCAACGAACCTATTCCCAGGAATCCCAAACCACGAAAACGGCAGGAACAATTCATGTTAAAGAGGGACTTTTGTATTTGACTATTACGGATTTGGGAGGGAGGAAAAATAGTCCCACCGTAACCTTCTACAAAGGGAATCGAGATGTCCCCGATTCGTCTGGGCTTAGAGATGTGCAAATCTCCTTTGCCCCAGAAACTGCGTGGCGGCAGGACATGGCACAAAGTTTTGTTAGCGTTGGACAGTCTTCCCCGAATTTACTTGTACTGGACTATAAAGTGTTAACAAGTCGTTAAACTATTAACCCGGCAATTAAATATGTTATGCGAGAAGCCCATGGAATAAGGGTTTT